>CAZYQJ010000037.1:11708-16962 GCA_964649925.1 uncultured Litorilinea sp. | reverse complement strand
CAGTTGCGGATCGAGACCGAGGAACTCATTACCGAACTGCACGCGCGCCGCCCCGAACTGGTGGCGAAGAGCGACCTAAGCCGCTATCTGGAAGCGGTGCAGCATGCTTCGGTGGCGCGTCAGTTGTTGACCTACCATGCCGGATTGGCGCAGCCGTCCAGCGACCGCACGATGCGGCTGCTCGGCATCCGTGACGCCATGATGGCGGACATTATGGCCTATATCGTGGCGCGCGAGCGGGGCCGGGGCAAGGTGTTCGCCTTTGCCCATAACAGCCATTTGCAGCGCGGGCAGATGCAGTGGCAGCTTGGCCCAGACCTCAACATCTGGTGGCCCGTGGGCGCGCACCTCGATGTGATCTTCGGCCCGCGCTATGCCGTCATCGGCACGGCTGTGGGCGTCTCGGAGGAGAACGGCATCGGCCAGCCCGAAGCGGGGTCGCTGGAGGCGCATCTCACTGCCACGCCAGGGCCGGTGCGTTTCATCCCGACGCACAGGGGCCAGGGGCTGCCCGCCGAGGAAATCGCCTCGCTGCCGGTGCGATCCGGCAGCAGGAAAAACACCACCTATTTCGCGCTCACCCCGCAAAGCCTCACCGATTTCGATTGGCTGGCCGTCTTTGATTCGGTCACGTACAACCGCGGCGGCCCGCCGCTGCAAGAATGGGACGCTAACGCCGAACAGTAAACCACCTAAGAGACACAGGCGGGAACTAAACCTCGCCGTTTTCGTCCAATAGAGCGTGGGCAAAGACCGGACAGCGCACAGGTCTTGACCCGCGCTCTATCTGTTTGCCCTGCATTGATCTATGGAACAGTGCTGGTTGATCGGCTAGAGGTATGGGGCAACACAGATCTTTGACATCATATAAGCGAGGCGATCCCGATGAAACGAACATCCCGCATGGCCAACGCGCGCGCCAGCCGGATCGGGCTGCTGCTGGCCCTGCTGCTTTCATGGCTACCTGCAATCCAGGCGCAGCCCGCGGCCGCGCAGCCTGTCAACCCGGAACGGGTGACCTACGAGGTCTTTATGCCGTGGGTGACCGATGCCCAGACGGGCCGCGAGGTCAGGACGACCGACAGCCTGGTCTTGGGCGAACCGCGCCAGGCCGAGACTGCCACCGACAAGCCCCCGCAAGAACCGTCCGACACAACGCAGATTGAACCCCCTCCACCCGGCGCGCCGCGCCAATCCGGCCCGCCTGAAAGCCCCAAGACCGGCTCCGGCGATGCGCCGGTGATGGCCGCGGGCTGGCATACGATCCTCTACGAGGACTTTGAGGGCGACTTCCCCAGCGGCGCATGGCGTGTGGTGGACGATTCGGGGGTCTCCGGTCGCGAGGTCACCTGGGATGACGACGACCACCGCGCCCGCAGCGGCCAGTGGAGCGCATGGGCGGCCAATGGCGGCGACGACGGGCTGGACCCCGCGGTCTATCGCTATCCCAATAACATGCGCGCCTGGATGATCTATGGCCCCTTTTCGCTGGCCGAGGCCGATGCGGCCACACTGACCTTCGACTACTGGAACCGGTCGGAGCGCAACTATGACTGGTTCGGCTGGTATGCCTCAGCGGATGGCGTCAACTTCCACGGCTGGCGCGTCAGCGGCGATTCCGAAGGCTGGCGCGACGTCACGCTGGACCTGACCGCAGTCCCCCGCTTGGGCGATCTGCGCGATGATAGCTCCGTCTGGATCGCCTTTGTCTTTCGATCGGACGGCGACGGCACAGAGGCCGGTCCCTTTGTGGATAATGTGGCGCTGCACCAGGCGATCAGCACAGGCTCCTGCCCTGAACAGATGCTGGCTGAATACTTCCCCAACCGCGATCTGAGTGGGTTGCCCGTCATGACGCGCTGCGAAAGCCTGTCGATCAACCACAACTGGGGCAGCGGCAGCCCCGCGCCGTCGCTGCCCGTGGACAATTTCAGCGTGCGCTGGACGGGCAATGTGGCGCTGCCCACCGGACGCTACACCTTCCAGGCCACGGTGGACGACGGCGTGCGCCTCTGGCTGGACGGCACCCTGGTGCTGGATAGCTGGCGCGAGCAGGGCCAGGTCACGGTGCAGGCTCCCGTCGAGGTGACCGCCGGGGTGCATCAACTGCGCGTCGAGTACTTTGAACAGAGCGGCGGCGCGGCCATCCGCGTCCACTGGACAGCCGACAGCGCCTGCCCGCCCACGATCACCGGCTGGCGCGGCGAGTATTGGCGCAACGAGGAACTGCGCGGCGCGCCCGCGCTCTGTCGCAATGATGCCGACATAGATTTCAATTGGGGCAGCGGCAGCCCGTCCGCTGAAATTCCGGTGGATCACTTCTCCGCACGCTGGACGCGCACGGTCAACTTCAACGCCGGAACCTACCGCTTCCGCCTGCGCGGCGATGACGGGGTGCGGCTCTGGATCGACGACGATCTGGTGATCGACGAGTGGCGCGTCCAATCGCCCACCGAGTTCAGCGCGGTGCGGACGTTGAGCGGCGGCAGCCACAAACTCAAGGTGGAGTACTTTGACGCGACCGGCGGCGCAGAGGTGGCATTGGACTGGGAAGTCGCGCCGGATAACGCCGTGATCATCAGCAACCGTCCGGCCTTTGACACCTGTATTGTGCTGCCTACCACGGGCCAGATGGCGACCTGGTGGGATCGCAGCCCCTATTCTGAAATCAACGTCTATCTGGGTGGATCGAACCTGGGCTGTCCGGCGTACAGCCAGGCGCTCAATGCCGAATGGGTCGAAGCGGTCGGCAGCCAGGGCTGGAACTTTATCCCGACCTGGGTCGGCCCACAAGCCCCCTGCTCCATCTACTGGTCGCGCTTCCCCTATGATGTCAACGCTGCCTATCAGGCGGGCCGGACAGAGGCGGACGCCGCAGCGCGCGCCGCCCGTGACCTGGGGCTGACTACCTCCGGCCTGGGCGGGTCGGTCATCTATTATGACCTGGAAGCCTATGATATCGAGGGGGCGACCAATGTCCCGGCCTGCCGTGCCGCGGCCAACGCCTTTGTCAACGGCTGGGTGGAGCGGCTCAACGAGTTGGGCAACCGCGCCGGGGTCTACGGCGCGGCCTTTGCCTCGCATGTGTCGGACTGGGCCGGGCTGGATCATGTGCCCGACGATGTTTGGATCGCCCAGTGGATCGCCAATGCCTATAACCCCAACATCACTGTCTGGGATGTAAGCCTTGTAGACGATTCGCTCTGGGCGCGCCACCAGCGCATCTTCCAGTACACGCCCAGCCATGAAGAGCAGTATGGCGGCGTAACCCTCATCATCGATTCCAACATCGTGGACGGGCATGTGGTGGGGCAGAACCCGCGCGCCGCAGGGGTGGTTGCCGCCCAGCGCGCGGTCTTCCCCGCGCCGCTGCTGGCGTTGGAACGGCTGCCCTCCGGCGCGGGCTGGCTGCTGACCCCGCAGCGGCTGCACTGGAGTGCGGATGGCGGCGCGACCTGGCGCGACATCACCCCCGCCGACGCGGCGGGCCGCGCCTTGCGCGCCGCTGCCTTCCTGGACGACCAGCGCGGCTGGCTGGTCTGGGCCGGTGCGCCCGACGACCAGAACCGGTCCGCGCTCTTTGTGAGTTCCACGGACGATGGCGGCGCGACCTGGCGCACCTCGCCGCTCACTGTCTTTGACCCAGGCGACCCCAACTCCACCCAATCCCCCGTCCAAATCACCTTTGTGGACGGGCAGACCGGGTGGATCGCCATCCAACTGGCGTCACGGGTCAGCTTTAGCCGGGCCGTTCTGCTGGGCACGCGCGACGGCGGCCAGACCTGGACGCCGCTCGACATGCCAAGCGCAGGGACGGTGCGCTTTGTGGATGCCAACCGGGGCTGGCTGGCGGGCGGCGTGGCAGGTGAGACGCTCTATACGACCCGCGATGGCGGCCAAAGCTGGCAGACCGTCGAACTGCCCGTGTCTACAGAAGTGGCGATCCACCATGCACCCGCCTTTGCCGATGCCCAAACGGGCGTTGTGCCTGTCACCCAAGTTGAGGGTGAAATCGGCAGCGTGGCCTTCTATGCGACCACCGATGGCGGCGCGGCCTGGACATTGGCGGGCACAGTCCCGCTGTCGGGCACGCATGCCGTGGTGGACGCGGTGATGCCCGACCGCTGGACGGTGGCGGATACAGCCTCCGGCAAGTTGCACCACGTTCACCTGGCCGCGAACGGGGCCGAGGTCACGACGGGCGACCTGCTGCCGGGCGTGACACACCTGGCCTTTGCCGGGGCTGAACAGGGATGGGCCGCGGCCCGTACCGCGACCTGTTTTGGCGACAAGACCGGCGCGGATGCGGAGAACCCCTTCCGCTGTGTCTGGCAGCAGTCCGTGGTGGGTACGCAGGATGGCGGGCAGACCTGGGATGAGGTCACCCCATCATCATAAATTCGCACTTGCTGCCTATTGCAACGGCAGTCGAGATCGAGTATGATGGCGCAACGTGGCGCGGCCCGCCGGACGCCCCCGGCGGGCTAACCGCCTCATGGATAGACAACTGAGGTTCACAAAGGGGACAGTCGCAGCTAGTGCGGCTGTCTCTCTTTGACGTTGCCGCGGGGGCTGGAGAGGAACGGACACATGGCGCGCTGGTTGCGGGGAGAGTTTTACTACGGTTGGGTGGTGGTCGGCGTGACCGCGCTGGTGCTGATTGCGTCGGCAGGGGTGCGGTCTGCGCCGGGGGTGATGCTGCTGCCGCTGCAGGCAGAATCGGGCTGGAGCCTGGCCGCCATCTCGGCAGCGGTCTCTACGGGGCTGCTGCTCTTTGGCCTAAGCAGCCCGGTCAGCGGCGCGTTGATGGATCGCTTTGGCGCGCGCTGGCTGGTGCTGGTGGGGCTGGTGCTGACCGGCGGCAGCCTGATCGCCAGCGCATTCATGACCGAAATCTGGCAGATGTACCTCTTTTGGGGCGCGCTCAGCGGCATTGGGACGGGGCTGCTGGCGACGGTTCTGGGCGCGACGGTGGCGGCGCGCTGGTTTGTAGCGCAGCGCGGGCTGGTCACTGGCATCTTTGGCGCGGCGACCTCTGCCGGGCAGTTGATCTTTGTCCCCCTGCTCATGCGCCTGATGTTGGGGCTGGGCTGGCGTACCACTACCTTGTGGCTGGCGGGCATTCTGCTGCTGATCCTGATCCCCGTGGCCCTGTTGATGCGCAATGACCCGGCGGAGATCGGGCTGCGTCCCTACGGCGCGCCCAGCGGGCCGGCCCTCGCGCCCCCTCCGCTTGAACGCATGGCCGCGGTGA
>CAZYQJ010000037.1:0-11698 GCA_964649925.1 uncultured Litorilinea sp. | reverse complement strand
TGGCCGGAACGTTCTTGATCTGCGGCTTTACTTCCACCGGGCTGGTGGGCACGCATCTGATCCCCTATGCCGTGGATTGCGGCATCAGCGAGATCGTCGCGGCGGATATGCTGGCGCTGATGGGTGCGATGAACTTTGCAGGTACGATCCTCTCCGGTTGGCTGACCGACCGCTACGACCCGCGCAAACTGCTGGCCGTCTACTACGGGTTCCGCGGGCTGTCGCTGCTCCTGCTGCCCTGGATCACCACGCCGGGCGGCCTGGCCTTTTTCGCCATCCTCTTTGGGCTGGACTATATTGCCACGGTTCCGCCCACGGTCAGCCTGGTGGCGGACAGCTTTGGCCGTCGCAACGTGGGCACGGTCTTTGGCTGGGTCTTCTGCGCCCATCAAGTCGGCGCGGCGTTGGCAGCCTGGATCGGGGGTGTGGCACGCCAGATGGCGGGCGACTATGCGTTGGCCTTTGTCGCCGCGGGCGTGCTGGCGGTGATGGCAGGGATGCTGGCACTGCGGATCCAACGCCGGGCCGCACAACCGCCGGCTGCCGCGGCGGGCGCAGCCGCCTAGTGGCAGCGCGTTCGCCCTTCATCATCGAACTGTCATTGACTATACAAGGAGGCGGCGATGCGCTGGAAATGGATCGGGATTCACGCGGCGGTGGTCTTGCTGATTTTGGTGGCCGCGCTGTCGCCGCTGATTGCCACGGCGATCGCGGGGATCATTGCCGAGGCCAACGGCTGTGAACTGCATGAGGGGTTTGCCAACCCCTGTGTAATCAACGGGGTAGACCGCGGCGAAGACCTCTATGCCGCAGGGATGTTGGGCTGGTTCGCCATCGCCACGATCCCGATTGGCGTGGTCGCGGCCGCGGTCTATCTGCTGGTCGTGGCGATCGTCGCCTGGGTACGCCGCCGCCGCAAGGCGGCCGCGGGGGCATGAGTGGCGGATACCCTACTTCACGACCAACTGCGTCTGTGGTTTGCTCAGGAAGATCGCTCCCTGTTCGGTGACCAGCACATCTTCTTCGAGGCCCATATAGCCATAACCGGGCACGGCGAGGCTGGGTTCAAGGGTAAAGACCTGACCCGCTTCGACGCGCAGGTTGGGGGTGTCGCCGTAGCGCTCCCAGGTGGGGCCGAGCAGCGCGCCGCCGTCGTGACAGTCGCGCCCCATCTGGTGGCCTGTGCCATACATGAATTCGTCATAGCCTGCATCGACGATCACCTGGCGCGTCAAGGTGTCGATCTCCTTGCCCAACACGCCCGGTTTGAGCGCGGCGGCTGCGGTCTGGATGGCGCGCACCACGGTATCAAAACCGTGCTGCACCTCCGGCGGCGGGGCCGTTTCGCCGGGACGCAGGAAGTACATCATGCGCTGGATGTCGGAGCAGTACTCCTCCTGGCGCACCCCGAAGTCAAAGTGCAGTAGGTGGCCCGGCTCCACCACGATATCGGTTGGCCCTGCATGGCCGACCGGCGAATCGGGGCCGCTGTTGACCGCGGGACAGCTTGCCGGTTCCCAGGCGGTTTCCAGCCCCAGGGCAGCCACCTGGTCATGCATAAACTGGCCGATCTCGCGTTCGGTCATGCCCACGCGCGCGTACTCGAAGGTCTTGGCGTAGATTTCTTCCGTGGTGCGGATGGCGCGCTCGATGCGGTCGATCTCGCTTTCGGTCTTGCGCCCGCGCAGCGCCAGGATGATCGGCTCTGCCGACACAAAGCGGGTGGGATAGGGTGTGCCCGCCAGGTGATCTTGCAGCAGTTGGTAGAGGCCAAAGGTCAGCCCATCGGCGTGCGGGTCGTTGCGCGAGTAGTTGAGCGCGATCTGCTGCGGGTCCAGGTCGGCCAGCACGCGGCGCAGCGGCTCGCTCACGCCTTCGTGAAAGGCGATGACCTGGTCATAGGCGCCGGTGCGCCGCGTGGTTTCGGCGTCAAAATGGCCGACAATGGCGATGCGCTTGCCGTCGCGCGTGAAGATAAATGCGCTCTGCCAGGTGACATCATGGCCGTAGATAAAGGGCAGCATGGGGTCTTCCACAGCAGAAGTCTCGCGCACAAAGGTCATCCAACAGTCGATGCCGGTCTCCTGCAGAATGCCGGAAACCTGGTTCGCCTTCTCCTGCACCAGTGCATAGGGATTGGTCATACAAATTCCTTACTTGTCTATCGTATTCTATACGATGGCAGACACTCCAAGCCAAGGGCCGGTCACTTGCCCAGTGACCGGCCCCTGTGAACATCCCTACCCAAACTGTACGCTGAGCGTTTGACCGGCGGCGAGTGCAGCAGGGCTGTCCAGGCGGATGCCGTCTGCGCTGCGTGTGTAGGCCAGCGGCTGGTCGCCCAGCGTGACGCCGGTCACGGCGCGGTCACCCAAGAAGGGCAGCGCGAGTTCCCGCAATTCCAGCCCTCCATAGAGCAGCCGCACCTCCGCCGCATCGGGCGTCAGCACAAACTCGCCCCAGCCGGGGTCGAGCGACCAGAAGCAGCGGAAGTTGCCATCCTGCGTGCGCACCGGGTTGAAGCCAATGCGCCCCTGCACCAGGTCATAGGCAAAGCCGCTAAAGGCGTTGAGCAGCGCATAGGAGGCCATCGAGCGCGCATAGTTGCTGCCGCACTCAAACTCGTTCCAGGGATTGCGCCGCTCCCCGTCATAGCGCCGCCGCACGGCCTCCACGCATTCGATCCCCTCATCCACCAGCCCATCCATGATCATATGGCTGGCCGCGGCATATTCCGCGCCGTGGAAGGTTTCCTGTGAATAGGGGACGGGGATCACGGGCTTGCGGCTGCCTTCGGGCCAGGCGCAGATCACCAGCCCACCCTCGTCGTTGAGACAGTAGATGCGGTCAGGGTTGTAGACCTGGCGCATGATGGGGATATAGTTGTATTTGTAGATGGCCGCGTTGGCCTGGCGCACCTGGTCCGGGTCCAGGATGTCGCCCAGACCGTAGAGGCGGGCGTGCCACTGGCCCAAGACCTGGTCGATGCTGCTGCCGTCGGCGATCTGATACTTGATCTCACCGTGTTCCTCGGTCCAGTAGGCTTGCGTGGTTGACCCGCCCTGGATGACCAGGTCATCTTCAAACGCTTCGATGATGCTGCGGTCGTTGAGGTCAATGCGCTGAAAGTAGTATTCGCCGTTGAAGAGGTGTTCGTCTACCCAGGCCCTGCCGCGTTCGTAGATGGCGCGATACTCGGCTGCGCTCTCTGTTTCGCCCAATGCCTCGGCCATCTCGGCGGCGGCCTTGAGCGCAGCCAGATACATGCTGGTCAGCCAGGAATTGGGGCCAAATAACTCCATGTCCAGCGTGTGATGCTGGCGGCCCCACAGCACGCCGGTCTTGTCCGGGTCCCAGCGGTCGCCGTTGCGCGGGCTCCAGGCGAATTCCAGCGACTTCTTGACCGCAGGCCACAACTCGCGCAGCCATTCAGTATCACCACAGACCTTCCAATCGCGATAGGTCTTGATCACCCCCCCGAACTGCCCATCGGCGCACGGGCGGAACTCCCAAAAACTGGACCCAAGCGGCAGTTGCAGCCGGAAGGGCATCCCCCCATCCGGGCGCAAATTATAGGCATAGTCGGCGTCGCGCATCGTGCGTTCCAGCTTGGGGAAGAGGAAGGGCAGCGCCTGGGCATAGTTCCAGACGTGCGTACAACTCCCCTCGCAACAGCCTGCGGTGGGGTGACAGCCTTCCCAGCCGTAGAACGTGCCGTCCTCCAGCCGCAGCACCGTGGGCGACTTGAGGATCGAGATGTTGGCGGAGATGGCATCGAGCGCCGCCGGGGGCAGGTCAGAGGCAAAGAGGGCGTCGTGGAAACGCTGCGTCTCGTCTGCCAGCCGGTCCCACTCGGCGAGGGCGTATTGGGCGCTGGCCTGCGAATCGGGCCAGACGGTGGCGTAATAGTTGAGCCAGCTATTGGGTTCGGGCGGGCGCTGCTTCCAGTAGTTCTCGCAGTTGGGATAGTTCCAGGTGATGGCAAAGCGCACGCGGCGCGTCTCCCCCGGCGCGATGGGCAGGTGCACGGCCAACAGCCCTTCGTTGGCTGCGCCCGCCTGGTTTTCGGGGTAGACGCGGTTTTTGAACGGGCCGGGCGTGGTCAGGTCATGCCAGTAGACTTCGAGGTTGTCAAACCAGGCCCCGCGGAACCAGTACTGCTGCCAACTGACCGTCACGTCGTCCTCACGTCCGGCATCGGTCGCCAGCGTCAGGTCGCCGTAGGTGGTGGCATCAGGCTCTACGCCATCGCTGCGCAGGTGGAGCGCATGGCCCCAGCCGTGGTCTGCGACCGTGTTGAGGTTGTTGGCCGGCAGCGGGTTCGCCAGCACCCCGACCAGCGTATAGGTCAACGGCTGTTGGGTGGTGTTGGTGATGCTGAACTCAAAAAAGGCCGCGGGGATGCTCGAATCTTTGTCGTTGGTGGGGATGAGCGGGTTGAAGGCACGCATCGCCACCTGGCCGGGAAAGTCATCGTCGTGGAAGGTCAGGTCGGCCAAGGGGTATTCCCCGCGAAAATCCGTGCTGACAAAGTGGGGCAGGCCGGTCAGGTATTCGCGGCGCGGCCCCCAGCCAAACCCACCAAAGCGCGCCGGAATGAACTCACCCTGATACGGGGGCTGGAGGTCGCCGTGGCAGATGCGCGCTGCCACCACGCGCTCGCCATCTTCGGCGCGAACGGCAAAATGTGAAAAACCGTTGACGCTGCCCTTGTTGGGCCGGTTGAAGATCTCCCAGTCGATCAACCGTCCATTCCCGGCCAGCCCAATGCTGCCGGAGCCAATGCCGCCCAGGGGAAAGCTGATCTGGCTGGTCTTGGCCCCACGATAGAGAAAGCGATCCATGTTTCCTCCTTGACGTGAGTAGTCAGTTGCCAGTAGTCAGATAGGAAGTGGGATACAGAAGCGTCTACTTCTGATCTGACTGCTGACTACCGATCGCTGACTACTGTTTGCTTTGAATGAGACGCGCCGCCGTGGCGACAATCTGCTCACCGGCCTCCGGGGCGAGGACGGCAGGATACCCGTAGTAGCGATAGGCCTCGTTGATCTCATATCCTCCCTGTGGATAGGCGTTGCGCGTGGGGATGTAGCCAATATCGCCATTGGCAAAACCAACCACCAGCACAGGCGCATCCGAACGCGCCGCCTTGATTTGCAGCCCCAGGTCGACAAAGAGTTCGCCAGGCACGCCGACAATGGTCAGATTGCCGATGTGCAGCGTGTGGATTTCGGCAGGTACGCTGGTGGGCAGCCTGCGATCCCTATGCAGGTCGAAGATGTGCTCGCTCCAGGCGACCATAGCACGGGCAGACCGGGCCTGGATCGGATCCTCACGGCGTTCGGCCTCCAGGGCCAGGCGCAGGTAATGATCGCGCTGCGACAGCAGTTCATCCCGGCTGGGCAGTTCGGCCAGCGGCAGCGCCAGAACGTCGCCTTCCGTGTCCAGCCACGGGTCGTCCAGCGATGTACAGCCTGGCAGCACGCGCAGCACTTCATCCGCCACAGCCTGGCCGATCAGGTTCAAGCTTTCTTCACCGCGCCTCACCGGGCCGACATCGCCGATTGCGCCGGTGAGAAAGAGACAGATAGCCCCCGTGGCCGTTTCCACCTGAGCGCAGACAAGGCCGGGATAGTCGGCGGAGATGTGTGTGTTGTCGGCAAACAGACAGGTGGGGTGGCAGGTGTAGTTGACGACCACGGCCAGCGGCGCGCCATCCGCTCCGTCCACGCGCAGCACTTCGACCGCAGGGTCGATCACGTCGCCGGGGTTGCGCCGGTTGTGAACGCCGGTTGTGGACGACCCTTCGCCTGCGGACACGGTGGCCGGGCGGAGGTTGTTCTGCGCCTGGCGCACCAGGCTGGCGAGGGTCGCCTGCAGTTCGTCCAGATAGGCAGGATCGGGGTCGCCACAGTCTTGCAGAAAGAGGGTGGCGGGTCCCGCATGGGTGTGGGTGGTGGCCATCAACACTTGCGGGCCGGGGATCGTCGTGGCTAACTCGATGCGGGTGCGCGTATCGTAGACAAAGTCAGGGTCAAAGCCGAGCAGGTCACAACTGACAATGGCGATCTGGCGGCGGTCGTCGTCGAGCACCAGGGCGCGGGCATAGAGCGGGTCGCGCACGCCGGTGGACGGGTTTTGACGGGCAATAAAGCCGGTTAGGTCGAGTCCGGGAGGGGGGGTAATCTCGATCCGGGCCACACCGGCACGCAATGATGGTGGCATGGGCATCCTTCTAGGGTGGATGAGGACAATCTAGATGGATTGTAGTAGGGGGTAGTGCAGCGGTCAAGTTGCAGGAATCTACCTATCAGCGGCGGCGGGCCAGCCCGACAAGACGGGCGATGCCGATGGTCGCGCCCAAGACCGCGCTGAGGCCCAGCCAGATCATTACGCCCAGCATGGATCGGAAGAGGGTGAGATAGCCAAAGGCGCGGTCCGATGTCCTCAACACGATGGCAGGCATCCCCAGCACAAGCGCAGCCGGAACAAAGGCCCAGACGATCCCCACGACCTGCCGCCAGATCGGTCTGGACGGTATGGACTGCATCCAGCGGGGCAGCCGCAGCAGGGCGCGCACTTGCAGTGCCAGGCTCACCAGCGTGATGGCCGCCAGCGAGATACCCACCATGCCCACGCTGACGCCGCCTGTTTCCGGCTCCCTGCCCTCCAGGATCGCAATCATGCCATGCTTGAGCGATGGAAAGCCCAGGCTCGCCTGCATGACGCTGTGGATGTTGTAGAGCAGGACCAGACCCTGCCCGCTCTCTGGCAGCAGCACCATATCGGCGTAGAAGGTGGAGAGGATGCCGTTGTGTTGGAGGGTGGGTGTGCCGTCGACCTCGGTCGCGATCCAGCCCATCGCATAGTCGCTGCCCACGCCTGCGGGGGGTGTGTGCATCTGCGTGATGCGCTCAGGCGAGATCAACTGCTCACCCTGAAAACGACCGCCGTTGGTGTAGAGGATCAGGTAGTTCGCCATGTCTGCGGCGGTCGAGATCACGCCGCCGCTGCCGCCGAGGACGCCTTCTTCCTCCGGCGAGGCGATGGGGATGCCATAGGCCAGCAGGTGCCCCTGGGCCAGTTGGTCGGCGCGCCCCGGCACCTCATCGGAGGTGATGACGTTAACGGTGTTCTCCATCTGCAAAGGGGCGAAGAGATGCGCTTGCAGATAGTCGGAGAAGGGCTGCCCGCTGACCACCTCCACCACACGCGCCAGCACCCCATAATTGGCGTTGCTGTAGTGAAACTCTGTGCCGGGCGCGGCGACGGGGCGCGCGCGGCCGATCATGTCTACCCGTTCCGCCAGGGTTGCGGGCTGCGGCAGGCGCATTTCGGGATAGCCCGCATCGGCAATGCCGCTGGTGTGGTTGAGCAGGTGGCGCACGGTGACCTGGGCGGCGGCTGCGGGGTCGGCCAGTGTAAAGTCGGGCAGATACGCCTGCACCGGCGCGTCCAGGTCGAGATCGCCCGCTTCGACCAACTGCATGATGGCGACTGCCGTAAAGGATTTGCTCAGCGAGGCGATGTGAAACTGCGTCTGCAGCGTGACCGCTTCCCCGGCGCGTGCCGTGCCGTAGCCTTTGACCAGCAGCACTTGGTCGTCCTGCGTGATGGCGACTGCCACCCCTGGGATACGGTGGGCGCGCATCTGGTCGGCAATCAGGCGATCCAGCGCGGCGGTATCGAGCGCAGCCTGCGCCAGGCCGCGGCGGGTATGAAGCGCGGCCAGGAGGGATAGCCCAATCAGCAAAAAGACAGCGCGAAGCTGGACGTTCAATCTGCACCTCCCGATGCGCCCAGACGTTCAACCAGAGAGCCGTGCTAGTCTCTCAGAGAAGCACGGCTCATTGTACTACGCTGATTGTTTGGCAGGCTTGCGCTGGCCCTGTGGCTGGTCAACGAACGGTGTTCGTTTGAGAGGCGCGCGCGGCGGCGTTGAGTTTAGCGAGCAGCCCTTCCAGGTCTTCCAACCGGCAGTGAGAGGGGGTTTCGTCCAGCCGCAGGATCTGCACGGTGGGGCCGCAGTAGGCGACAGGGTGGATGCCGTGCTCCTGAAAGATGCGCTCGGCTTCTGGCACAGCCGCCAGCACTTCGGCCAGGGTCATGTCACCGGTGATAGGGGCTGTATCGCGTCGAGGTTGGGGACGGGCATGATTCCACATAGGCGACTCCTCCTTGATCTTAGGTCGGCCTACGATCTTGATCCGGCTGCGCGGCGGCGCGCAACTCGTCCAAAAGCTGGTCGCGATCCAGCCCGTAGATGAGAGCGATCTCGTCGACGGTCTCGAACGGGGCCATGACGCAGCCGACGCAGGCCGTGCCGTGGCGCATGAAGACAGGAATGGCTTCAGGCCAGCGGGCCAGGGTTTCCGCTACGGTCAAATCGCCAGTTGGGGCTGGCATATCCAAATCTCCTTTAGCCGTCACTATAACAGCTCAATCCGCGTTGTTCTTTGCGCTAGCACAAAGAACGGCCCCACGTCCCTGTGTATGGTGGAGGTGGGTCATTCCGTCTCCTTGGACGGGGGAGGAGGCAGGTCTTCGGCAAGGCTGACTAACTGGTGGGGTACGCGCACCAGGATACGCGTGCGCCCGCTTGCCACAATGCCTTCCTCCTCCCACCGGCTCAGGATGCGGCTGACCGTATAGAGGGTGGTGCCGGTCATCTGGGCCAGATCCTGCCGTGACAGGGCGAAGTCAATCAGCACACCGTCTTCCACGCGGCGGCCTGTTTGACGCACCAAACGTAGCAAGGCGGGCGACTCGTTGCTCGACACGCTCGGTAGCGAGTTCGCGCAGCCGGTCCTGCAACTCCTGTACGCGCGCGGCCAGGTGGCGCACCAGGTTTAGGGCCAGCCGGGGGGACTGCTCCAAGAGCGCAGCCAGGGCGGGACCGTCCCAGGCGAGCGCGCTGCAATTGTCTACGGCCTCCGCCGCGGCGGGATAGACCGTTTCGCCAAGCGCAGCAATGCCCCCGAAGATCTGGCCCGGTGTGATAAAGCGCACCACGACCTGGTGGCCTTCGGGCGTGATCTGCGTGAGGCGCACATGGCCTGCGATCAGCAGATAGAGGGCCGTGGCCGGGTCGCCTTGGTGAAAGAAAAAACCGCCGCGCGCCAGTGTGCGTGGACGGGCCTGCTGGGCCAACGTAGCCAGATCGCCGGTGGGCAACTGGTTGAAGAGGGCTGCCTGGCGCAGCAGGTCAAGCTCAGAAGGAGGCTGGGTGGACAACGCGATCATTCCCTAACTAGACGGCTGGCTAGATGCCGGTTCGACAATGCAGCATCCGGGCGCAAGGCATCTTGTCCCATTCTACTGTAACCCGCGCCCAATCGAGAATCCGTCCGCTGCCGCAACCGGCGGGGCGGGCCTTTCTCCAGCAACGATTTTGTGTATCAGCAAAGGAGTAAATACGTATATGACCCATGTGATCACGAGCCTGTGCATCCGCGACGGCGCATGTGTGGAGGTCTGTCCGGTAGAGTGCATCGTGCCGGGACCCAAAGAGGGCGATTGGCCGATCTTCTACATCGACCCCGACACCTGCATTGACTGTGGCGCGTGTGTACCCGAATGTCCCGTCGAGGCAATCTTCCCAGAAGAGGATGTGCCTGAGGAATTCGCCGGGGATACCGAGCTAAACGCCGCGTTCTTCACCGATGGCCCAGGCTATTGGGCCTATGACCTGGAAGAGGAGCGCGTGCGCGAGTAGCGTCTCACAATCAGGCCGCCCACTGGAAAACACAGAGGAACCGCGCTTGGAGCCGATCCGTCCGGATCGGCTCCAAGTCGTTTGTATGGCGGTATTCTTGCGAGGCGCGGGAGGATAGGGCAGAATGGGAACGGCATGGACCCACGCACCGGCCATGCACAATCCTTTCTCCTATCCTGTTCACCAACCAATCTGATGCGCTGTGTAGACTCATCGGATCTACGAGCGACCCTGTCAAAACAACCATCCGTCTCTAGCACTGTCATTAGAATTGTGAGGAAGCCACATGATTCAGACACCGGACATCCAGCGCCCGTCGAAGGAGTTGATCGAAGGGCTGGCCGAAATCGGCAGCGCCACCGCAGCCGGAGACCTGAGCAAGCTGGGTATCCGCGATGCGCACATCCGCGGGCCGCGGCCCTTTTCACCGGGCAAGGCCGTATGCGGCCCGGCGTTGACCCTGCAAATGATGCCCAAGCGCGAGGATCAGTACTCGGTAGGTGAATATACCGATCCGGAGTTGCAGCTTCACCGCCATGTCCTCTACCACACCCAGCCGGGCGATATCGTGGTGGTGGATGCGCGTAATGACCTGGGCAGCGGCATCTTTGGCGATATGATGCTGACCTACTTCAAGGGCAAGGGGGGGGCAGGCGTGGTCATCAACGGCTGCATCCGCGACTTTCCCAAGGCGCAACGGCTGGGCCTGGGGCTGTGGCTGGAAGGGACGACCCCTAATTTCCACACGCAGACCAACCTCTTCCCCTTTGCGGTCAACGTGCCAATCGGCATCAACAACTGCCTGGTGATGCCCGGTGACATCATCATCGCCGACGATGACGGCGTGGTGGTGGTGCCGATCTCGCTGGCCGAACAGTTGCTAGAGCGGGGCAAAGAACACGCCGAATGGGAGGAGTTCTCGCGCGAGCGGCTGTCGCAGGGCGGCGAACTGCGCCGCTACTACCCGCTCTCGGATGAAGCGCGGCCAGAGTATGAGGAGTGGAAAAAGGCCCACGGGCGCTAGCTCTGCAGAAACGATACAGGCCCGCCGGGTTGTATGTGTCCGGCGGGCCTTTTTGTTTACGCAGCGGCAGAATTCAGTGACCGGCGCTTGTGAAGTGCCGGTCACTTTCGTTGATGTCCTTTATACCGCGGCGAGCGCGGGCGCTTGTGCGTCGCGCCAGCGCAGATACATCTTGGTGAACTCTTCGGCGATGGCTGGGATCAAGGCCAGCGCCACCACCACCAGCCACTCGGTTGGGGCCAGGAAGTGGGTGTTAAAGACCGGCTGCAGGAACGGCACGTTGACCACCACCAGCAGCAGGATCAACGACGCCCCCACGGCATACTGCATATACCGGTTGGAGAACACCCCCAACTGGAAGATCGAGACACGTTCCGACCGCACCGTGTAGGCACGGAACAATTCGCAGAGCGAGAGCGTGACAAAGGCCATCGTCTCGGCGGTCTGCACGTCCACCCCGCGCCAGTCATAGCGCAGCAGGTAGCCCAGCGGGTTGACGCCCGCCGGGATCTCGCTGCCCAGGTGCCAGGTAAGCCCCAGCAGAAACGCAGTGAGCACCGCGCCGGTTTGGGCGAAGGTCTGGATGATGATCCCCAGCCGCATCGGGCGGTTGATGATGGATTCGTTTTTGGGCCGCGGCGGGCGCTTCATGCCGTCCGGGTCGCCCTTTTCCATCGCCAACGCCAGCGCGGGCGCGCCGTCCGTCAGCAGGTTGAGCCAGAGCAGTTGGATGGCGGTCAGCGGCAGCGGCAGCCCGGCCAGCGTAGCGAGAAAGATGATCATGATCTCGGCGACGTTGGACGAAAGCAGGAAGAAGACAAACTTGCGGATATTGGCGTAGATCACGCGCCCTTGTTCAATCGCCGCCACAATGCTGGCATAGTTGTCGTCGGTCAGCACCATGTCGGCGGTTTCGTTGGCGACATCGGTGCCCGTGATGCCCATCGCCACGCCAATGT
>CAZYQJ010000036.1:0-17006 GCA_964649925.1 uncultured Litorilinea sp. | reverse complement strand
TCGCCGGTGCGACCGATCACATGGCTCGCCATGCTGTGTTCCTCCTTGCCAGTAGTCAGTAGTTGGTAGCCAGTAGATTGTAGATGCGGTTGAAAAACCGGACAACTCTCCCCCTCACCTATCCCCAAGACGCGCCACTAGACGCACAATAGACGCGCCTTGTAACGATCCCTGGACGCGGGGCAGGTACGATGTTGCCTGTCTCCCACGCCGGGAGGCAGGGAAGCGACGGGCCTGTTTAATGGGCATGTAACGCGCATCCCCGATACTGGCCGCTTGTGCCTCAAGGCATCGGGCGCACCGGTCAATTAGGCCGAAAAATAAAAATCGAGACAAAAAGGAGAAACACAAATGCCGCTTACATCTGCAGCAATCCGCGCCCCGGCAGCCCACCGCTTCCGCCCGGGGATGGTTTCACCGCTGCCGCAGAGGCGATCGATCCTGATCCGCAGCGCCCTGCCTGAAGATACGCAGACCCTGGCCGACCTGGGGGCAGAGGCATTTACCGCCGCCCACCAATCGGCGATGCCGCCCGCAGCCCTAGCCGACCTGACGGCCCGCTTCTGGGATCAGGCGCATCTCGCCGGGCTGATCGCCCATTCCCACATCTCCACCTTGGTGGCCGTCGCCGGGCAGCGTGTGGTGGGGATGGCCTGTCTGGACCCGATCCACCAGCCGGATCTCCTGCGCTATATCGGCGCGGTCGAACTGTGCCGCTTTTATCTGCGCACCGGCTGGACCGGACAGGGGATCGGCTCTGCGCTGCTGAGTCATGCCCTGGACGAAGCGGCACGCCGCGGCTATGCCGCTTGCGGGCTACGCGTCTGGCAGGGCAACCAGCGCGCCATCGCGCTCTATGAGCGGTGGGGGTTTGAGGTCGTCGCCGCCGATTTGTACCGTGTGGGCGAGGCGAGGGTGCCGCTGCTGTTCATGGTCCGCCTACTTATGCCTGCTAAAGAGGCCGCCCGCCAGCCGGATGAGGGCGTCCGGGCGGCTGCTACAGTTACCGCTTGGGGAGGATAAGGATGTTTTCAAGTGAACTGTTCCGCGTCCAGATCGAGGACCGCAAAGCCGATGTGGCCCGCCGCCTGCGCCGGATGGAGCACCTATATGCCGCGCAGCAGGCACGTCAGGCCGCCCGTGTTCGCCCTACTCGCACCCGTTCGCGCTTCAGCCAGTGGCTGCTGCGCGCCTTGATGGCAGTGGGCAGTAGTCAGTAGCAAGCTGTCAAAGGGGGGTAGGCAGAGGGAATAATGAGGCAGCCGCAGCCTGTAGATCGAGCTTGCCGCCCAATACCCGGCTGTCTGCTCCCCATCCGCCTATTCCCCCACCAGCGCATAGCCCACGCCGGGCACGGTCTCGATATAGGTAGGCTGGGCAGGGTCGGGTTCGACCTTGCTGCGCAGCCGGTAGACCAGTTGTTTGAGCATAGCACGGTCCCCTCCTTCAGCGGCCCATACCCGGTCGATCAGCACATCGCTCGTCACCACCTGACCGGCGTGGATCATCAGCGTCTCCAGCAACTTGCTTTCGAGCGGCGTCAGCCGCACCGGTGCGCCGCCAGGGCGCGTTACTTCATGGCGCGTGCGGTCGAGCCGCAGCCCCCCAGCGATTAACTCAGCGGGCGCGGGCGCAGCCACATCGGCGCGGCGCAGCACGGCGCGCACGCGCGCCACCAATTGGCTGGGGCTGAACGGCTTGACCATATAATCGTCCGCGCCCATCTCCAACCCCTGCACGACCTCCTCATCGCTGCCGCGCACCGTGAGCATGATAATGGGGATATCGCTCTCGGCACGCAGACGGCGGCAGACGCTCAACCCATCCAGTTTGGGTAAATTCAGGTCGAGCAGCACCAAATTGGGCGCGCTCTCCTGCCACACCTGGAGCGCAGCCAGCCCGTCATGGGCGGCCACCACATCAAACCCGGCGCGGCGCAGCGTGAATGAAAGCACGTCGGCCAGAGCTAGATCGTCTTCTACCACAAGGATTTTCATCAGGCTGTCGCTTCCTGTTGCTCGCCCTGGGCAATGGGCAGTTCAAACCAGAAGATGGACCCGCCGCCCGGGTGATCGTCCACCCCGACCTCCCCCTCATGCGCCTCGACGGTGGTTTTGGCCACATGCAGCCCCAGCCCGATGCCGTACTGGTCACCCGTGCCTGCCTGCAGGCGCACAAAGCGGCGGAAAAGTTGATCGCGCTCCGCCGGAGAGAGGCCCGGCCCGCGGTCGCTCACGGCAACGCGCAGCCGATCGCCCTGCTGCGTCACCGTCAGACCGACGGTCGCGCCGGGAGGGCTGTATTTGCTGGCGTTGCCCAGCAGGTTGACCAATACCTGGGTCAGCCGGGCGGCATCCCCCATCAAAGGGGGCAGGTTGGGCGACTCGCTGACCGCCAGCGTCTGGCGCTGCCGTTCAAGCAGCGGCTGTACGACCTGGATTGCCGCCGCGATCACCTGGTTGAGGTCCACGCGCTGGCGGCGCAGGACAAAACGGCCCGCTTCGATGCTGCTGCTTTCAAGCAGGTTGTCGATCAAAGTCTGGAGGCTGAGCAGGCTGAGGTGGATAGGCTTGAGCAGTTCGCGCATCTCCGCCGGGGTGAGGTCTGCTTCGTGCATCAGCAGTTCGAGTGAGGCGTTGAGCGTGCTGAGCGGGGTGCGGAACTCATGGGTGATGTTCGCCAGGAAATAGGCGCGCAGGTGGCGCAAGGCCTCTTCTTCGGTGATATCGCGCAGGATGAGTGCGCTCTGGTCTTCATCGCCGCCGGGCGTGCGCAGGCGCGTGGCCGTGACTTCGAGGACTGTATTCGCCTCGGCGGGCGCGGCGGCGCTGCGGCTCAGGCGGCGCAGGACGCGCTGTCCCGGCTGGGCAGGTGCGAGGGGAGGGTCGGCCCGCTCGGCCAGCAGGGTAACGCGCTGTTTACCGCCCAAAGGCAGCCGATGCAGCGACGTGCGGTGTCCGGTTTCGTCGGCCACGGCAAAGAGGTCGTCCACAGCCCGTCCGGTGGCGGCCTCGGCCTCGACCCCAACCAGAGCGGCAGCGCGCTCGTTGATAAAGGTGATACGCCCCTCATTGTCCAGCGTGACCACCCCTTCGACAATCGACTGGACCAACTGGTTGAGCCAGTCGTTGGTCTGGGCCAGGTCGTCGAGTGCGGCCAGCATGCGCGTTTGGCTGCGTTGGAGGGCGGCGGCCAGGGTGCGGATCTCGCGCGACCCGGCGACGGCAGGGAGTGGCTGTGCCCCTGATGTGGGACTATTTGCGTCGGGCGGGTTGACGGCCATCGCCTCTGCGGCGCGCGTCAGCTGTTCCAACGGGCCGGTGAGTCGCCGCACAGCCCAGACGCCGAGCAGCGCCCCTAGCAGAGCGACCCCACCGGTGCTGAGGGCCAGTACAGCGCGGGCGCGGGCCTGAGTCGCCAGGAGGTCGTCCACATCAAGCGCTACCTCTACACCCAGCGGAGCAGTCTCCGCATCGCCTGCCAGGGGTGCATAGACGGCAAAGTAGCGACGGCCCTGGATCACGATCTGGCGGCGGCCTGCGTCATCCGGCAGGCGCGGCCCGGCGGGTGTGGCGGCACAACCCGGTTCGCCCAGGCTGCTGGAGAGACATTCACCCTCCGGCCCCAGGACACGCTGTTCGACGCCTGTGGCCGCGGCGAGGTGGCGCAGGAAATCGGTATCCAGCCAGTGCCCGGCGACCACCATCACCGCGGGCGCGGCCCCGCTCTGGGTGATGGGCCGCGCTGCCAGCAGGGCAGGCTGCCCCTCATAGACCGTATACCCCCCAGCCGCCTGCGAAGGGCACTCCACCCGCAGCGCATCCTGGCTAGGGGGCGCGGTGGGCAGCGGGCACAGGATGAGGATATCCAGCGCGCTGCGGGTTTGAAAGGCGCGCAGGTACGGGGGCAGTTCGTCAAGACGGTTCTCCGCGAGCAGGCGGTGCAGGGTGGGCCGTTCGGCGAGCAAGGCGATCAGGCTGTCGAGCCGCGCCTGTTCGGCGCGCAGCAGCGAAGCAGTGGCCTGCTCTGCGCTGACGGCATGCGCCCAGGTCTGTCGCTGCAGTTCAGTGCGGGCCAGCCAGTAGGCCGGAAGCCCGGCGCTGAGCGTGGTGAGCAGGATGAGGATCAAGACGCCCGCGACGAGCCGGACAGGGTAGCTGTGCAGGTCAAATCGAGCGCGCATCGGTCACTGCCAACAATCTTTGTACAGGAGTTACAAGCGCATCCATCATCGGTGTCAAGCATACGCCGGAAGGGACGCACTTACAACTCGCGCACAGGCTGACATACGCCTTCAGAGGGCATCGCCGGAGGGCAGGGAACCCGCCGCGGAGATCAAGCACAGCTTCCTACCTCAAATCACCCCCTCCATCCCCCGGCGCGGGGGATGCGGGTTCACCCGCGGCGGGGGTATCCTGTGCGCCGGTATATGGAAAAAGACAGGAGGGAAAACCAAATGACATCGGATCGACGAAGAGCCTTGATCATCGGCGGCGGGGTCGCCGGACCGGCCGCAGCCCTCGCCCTGCGCCGCATCGGCATTGAGGCGGCCATCTACGAGGCGCGGCCCGCTGCCATGGACGATGCGGGGGCCTTTCTCAACCTCGCTCCCAACGGGATCAACGCCCTCAAAACGTTAGGCGTGGACGGACGGCTGGAGGGCTTCCCCTCACAGGGGATCCGCTTCTACAACCGCCGCGGCAAACCGATCGGCGCTATTGACAGCCGCGACGAGGCTGCACGCTATGGCGCGCAGAACCGTATGGTCAAGCGCGGGTGGTTGCACAAAGCCCTGCGTGAAGCGGCGCAGGAAGCGGGAATCCCCTTCGAGTTCGGCAAACGGCTGGCCGCCGTCGAGGAGGACGGCAGCGGGCAGGTGCTGGCCCACTTTGAGGACGGCAGCACGGCGCAGGGCGACCTGCTCATCGGTGCGGACGGCCTCCACTCGCGCACGCGCCAACACCTGCTGCCCTACGGCCCGCAGCCGGTCTACACCGAAATGGTGGATTGTGGCGGCTTCAGCCACCTGCCCGCCAGCGCGCTCCCAGAGCCAAACGTGCAGCACATGGTCTTTGGCAAGCGCGCCTTCTTCGGCTATATCGTCCGGCCTGACGGCGAGGTCTGGTGGTTTAGCAACGTATCCTGGCCCAAACCGCCGGGCCGCGGGGAGTTGAATGCGTTGAGCAGCGACGAGTGGCGGGCGCGCCTGCTGGATCTGCACGGCGACGACCCTGCACCCATCCCCGCCATCATCGAGGCCACGCCGGGTGCGCTGGGGCGTTGGGCAGTCTATGACTTGCCGCCGCTGCCGACCTGGCACGGTGGGCCTGTCGTCCTGGTCGGCGATGCGGCGCACGCCATCTCGCCGCATGTGGGGCAGGGGGCTTCACTCGCCCTGGAAGATGTGCTGGTGCTGGCCCAGTCGCTGCGCGAGTACCCCAGCGCGACGCAGGCATTTGCCGCCTATGAGCAGCGGCGGCGAACGCGGGTGGAGACCCTCGTCAAACAGGCGCGGCGCACCGGGGACCGCAAGATCCCGCACCCGATCTTCGGTTGGTTCCTAGAGCGGATGCTGCCCTACTTCCTCCAGCACGGCGCCGACTCGCTGGCGTGGGTCTACAGCTACCGGGTGGACTGGGAGCCGAGCATGCCGACCACGCCGGAGCTAGTGTCCGTCCCCGGCACAAGTTGAGGGATGCTTCAATAGGGGCCTCAAAGAAGGGGGAGGGCTGATTGCACCCTCCCCCTCGAAACGCGACTATGCAGTCTCGTACGCCTGCTGCAGCGTGGCAATGTCCAGCTTTTTCATCTGCAGTACGGCCTGCATCACCGCGCTTGCTTTGGCCGTGTTGGAGTCGCTCATCATCTCCGCCAGTACGGTTGGCACCACCTGCCAGGAGAGGCCATATTTGTCCTTGAGCCAGCCACAAGGGCCTTCCTCCCCCCCAGCAGAAAGCTTCTCCCAAAAATAATCCACTTCCTGCTGCGTCTCGCAGTTGACAACAAGCGAGATCGCTTCGGTGAACTTAAACTCTGGCCCTCCGTTAAGCGCAGTAAAGCGGTGCCCCGCCAACTCAAAATCTACGTTCATGATGCTGCCGGGTTCCCGGCCCAGCGCGGTTGCGCTGGCCTCGTCATAGCGCACAACGCCGAGGATTTTTGAATCCTTGAAGAGCGAGACGTAGAAGTTAGCCGCTTCTTCGGCCTGGGTGTCGAACCACAAACTGGTGGCGATCTTCTGCATCAGCATTCTCCTTCTCTGTGTAGCAAGTCGAGGAACAAAACCAGAACACTTGTTCTATTATATTGGAACTTCGGGCTGCTGTCAACCACGATTTTCCAGCTTGCCGCCACCTACCAAATCCGGCAGCGCCACAAATACACCAAGGGGTCCGATCGCTTGGTTGCCCCGGCAGATCGACGCAGCCAACCCGATTTTATGCCGGGGGATTGACAAACGACCGGCGGTCGCTTATACTAGAAACGACCATCGGTCGCTTTAGGAGACAACTATGCCAAAAGGAATTCCTCTGACGGAAGAAGAAATACAAAATCGACGGCGCGAGATCTTCGAGGCCGCAGTGCATCTCTTCCTTGAGAAGGGCTTTCAGGACACATCCATGCGCGAGATCGCCCAGGCCGCAGGGATGGGAAAGTCCAGCCTGTACGACTACTTCAGGACAAAGGATGAGATCTTGATCTTTGTCATCGTGGAAAAGACGGTCGCCCTGACAAAACAGGCCCAGGCCATTGCCTGTCTGGACATGCCGCCGGACGCGCGCTTAAGACGAATCATGCAAATGCATCTCGACTTTATGCAGGCAAACGCGCAGCTCTTCTCGCGGTTGAGCGCCGAGACGCTGCGCCTCAAACCGGAAAGCCAGCGGCCCATCCAAGAAAGCCGTTATGCGTTTCAGGACGTGGTGCGCGACCTCATTCAGGAAGGGATTGCCCAGGGCTTTTTTCGCCCGGTCCACGCGCTGAACGCCGCCCGCCTGCTGACCAACTCAATGCTCTCCGTGCTCTACACCACGCGCCCGACCGGCAGCGCAGAAGAGATGTTGGATGAGGTTGTAGATATTTTTCTAAACGGGATACGAAGATGAACAAGACTGGTGTATTGCCTTTGGTCCTTTCGCTCGCCAGCCCAGACGCTACCCTTGAAGCCACCGGCGGGAAAGGCATGTCGCTCGCAAAGATGCTGGCCGCAGGGCTGCCTGTGCCGGATGGATTCCATGTGACCACCGCAGCCTACCGCCGCTTTGTCGATGAGAACGCTCTCCAACCGCGCATCATGCAGACGCTGGACGGGGTTGACCCTGCCGACCCGGCGGCGTTGGAGGCTGCTTCGCGCGCTATCAGCGGCCTCTTTGCCCAGGCACAGACCCCGCCCGACATTGAAGCCGCCATTACGGAAGCCTATGCCGCGCTGGACAACGCCCCGGTCGCGGTGCGATCCTCGGCAACCGCCGAAGACTTGCCCGGCGCGTCCTTTGCCGGTCAGCAGGAAACGTACCTGAACATCCGCGGGGATGATGCGCTCCTGGCCGCGGTCAAACAGTGCTGGGCTTCGCTCTGGACGGCGCGGGCAATTGCCTACCGGCTGAAGAACCAGATCGACCAGACCACGGTTGCCCTAGCGGTTGTGGTGCAGGAATTGGTCGCTGCCGATGCCGCCGGGATCCTGTTCACCGCCAACCCCGTCAACGGCAAACGCGATGAACTGCTGATCAACGCGGCCTGGGGGCTGGGTGAGGCGGTGGTTTCCGGCGCGGTGACGCCCGACACCCTGACGGTCGAGAAGGCGACAGGCCGCATCCTCCACCAGGAGATCGCAGAAAAGTTGCTGATGACCGTCCGCACAGACGGGGGGACCCGCGAAGCACCCGTCCCTGATTCGCAAAAGCACAAGGCCGTGCTGTCCGCAGCGCAAACCGCCGAACTAGCGCGCATCGCCGTGCGTATCGAGCAGTTGTACCAGATGCCGATGGACGTGGAATGGGCGCTGGTGGATGGCAAATTCTATATCGTGCAGGCGCGGCCCATCACCGCGCTGCCGCCCGACTGGTCGCTGCCCGACCCGAAAGCCCTGTATTCGCGCAGCAGCCTGGCCGAGCACACCCCCAGCCCGGTCTCTCCCTTGTTTGCCACCTTTGGGCTGGAGATCGCCAACCGCGCCACGGCCAAAGTGTGGGAGCGGTACATGGGAAAAAACGCCCCCAAGTTGATCCCCGCAGGGGGGATCTACCAGACCCTCAACGGCTACATCTATCTGGCGATCCGCATGCGGGGCCAGAACCTATTGAGTCTCCTCAAGATGGGGGCTTTGCAGATGGGGCCAATCTTGCGCGGCAGCGTGGCGCGCTGGCGATCTGCCCGCGAGGAATTTGCCGCTGTGGTCGAGGAATGGGAGCGCAGACCGGTGGATCAGCTTGCCCATGCCCAACTGCTGGCAGGCGTGCGCGCCCTCTTTGGCGCAGCGTGCCGCTACTATACCGTCGTGCAGACCACGCTGCCCGCTGCCCAGGTGAGCGAGATCGTGTTCACCCGCTTCTATGACAGCCTGATCCGCCGCAAGCAGGACCCGCCTGCCGTTACCTTTTTGCTGGGGTCGGATACCGTCGCGCTGCGTGCCGAGAAATCACTCTTTGACATCGCCGAATGGGCTAAGGCCAACCCGCCTCTAGCCGATTATCTCTTGCAGCATCCGAGCGAACAACTGGCTGCCGACTTGCGCCAGGCAACGCCGCCGGAGACGCTTCCTGCTGAGATAGGGCGCGCCTGGCGGCAGCGCTTCCAACGCCACCTCGACGAGTTTGGCCGCACCGCCTATGAGTTCGACTTTGCCCACCCCACGCCGCAGGAGACCCCCGGCCCGCTGCTGGACACTGTCAAGGCCTATCTTGCCGGAAGCGCGGGCAGCCCCTACGAACGCCAGCGTGAGATGGTCGAAAAGCGCGATCAGGCCACGCAAGCGGTGTTGGCACGCGTCGGCCAGCCGCGCAAGGGCTGGTTCTTGCGGCTGCTGCGCTGGGCGCAGGAGGCAGGGCCGCTGCGCGAGGACAGCATCTTCGACATGGGCATGGCCCACCCCCTGATCCGCCGCATGTGGGCGGAACTGGGCCGCCGCCTGGCAGCAGGTGGGGCAATTGGACAGGTCGAGGATATTTACTGGCTTGAAAAGTCCGAAGTGGAAGCAGGCATCGCCGCCCTTGAACGCGGCGCGCCGCTGCCCAACTTTGCCGAGCGTATCCATGCCCGCAGTTCGCAGTGGCGGGCGGCGCTCAAGATCGACCCGCCGGTGCTGCTGCCTGAAAAATCAGGCTGGTCCAAGTTGATGCACGGCAGCGAGGCCGAACACACGGACGGTAAGGTCGTGCTCAAAGGCGTGGGCACCAGCGGCGGCACGATCACGGCTCCGGCCCGCGTCCTCTTTGGCCCAGAAGATTTCGCCAAACTCCAGCCCGGCGATGTGCTGGTCGCCGTCACCACCACCCCGGCCTGGACGCCTTTATTCGCAATGGCTTCGGCAGTGGTGACCGACATCGGCGGGCCGCTCAGCCACAGCAGCATCGTCGCCCGCGAGTACGGCATCCCCGCGGTGATGGCAGCGCGCACAGCCACCCGTTCCATCCAATCCGGGCAGGTTGTCACCGTGGACGGCAACGCCGGGACGGTGACGCTGGAGGGGTGAGAGATCACGGTTGCGCCATGAACACATGCAGGCCCGTGCTGCTCCTGAGTTTCACGCTGATGGTCGTCATGCTCGGTTACGGCATGGTGCTGCCCATCATGCCCTTTTACATCAAGGCGTTTGGCGCGGGCGGGCGCGAGATGGGCTGGCTGATGGCGACCTATTCGCTGATGCAGTTGATCTGCGCGCCGCTGTGGGGCGTGCTCTCCGACCGGATTGGCCGCAAACCGGTGTTGACCCTGGGCGTGCTGGGGTATGCCATCAGCCTATTGATGTTCGGGCTGGCAACCAACTTCTGGATGATGTTTGTGGCGCGGTCGCTTTCGGGGATCCTCTCATCCGCCACCATGCCCACCGCAATGGCGTTCATCGGCGATTCCGCCTCTGAAAAAGAGCGCAGCGGGGGCATGGGGCAACTCGGTGCGGCCATGGGGGTAGGCGTGATCGGCGGCCCGCTGCTGGGCGGCTTCCTCTCCGAAGATTCGCTCTCCCTCCCCTTTTTTATCGGCGCGGGGATGGCCTTCGTATCATTCCTGCTGGTGATCTTCGTCCTGCCCGAATCGCACGCCCCCCAGCCCGCGGGCGACAGTGGGTTCAGCCTCAGCCGAGATGTCCTGCGCCAAACCGTCCTCAGCCCCACCGGGCTGCTGCTCCTGCTCATCTTCGTCATGAGCTTCGGCCTCACCGGTTTCCAGGGCATCACAGGGCTGTATGTGGTGGATAAATTGGGCTTTGACACCACGCAGGTCGGCGCGATCTGGATGGTGATGGGCGCGATGATGATCGTCGCCCAGGGGGGACTGACCGGCCCGCTGACGAAGTGGATCGGTGAATTCCCGATCATCCTCATCGGGTTGGCCGGGGGCGCGCTGGGGTTCATCGGCCTGACGCTGGCCGCCAACGCGGTCACCATATTCCTGGCTGTAGGGCTTTTCACCCTGGCCGTGGCGTTGAGCGGGCCTGTATTGAATGCGCTCATCTCCACCCTGGCCGGAGAACAGCAGGGAACCATCATGGGGCTGAACAGCGCCGCCGCCAGCTTGGGCAAGGTGGTCGGCCCACTCTGGGCGGGCTATCTCTACGAGGTGAACATCGAGTACCCCTATTACAGCGGGGCAGGCGCGCTTGCCCTCGCGCTGTTGGTCTGCCTGGCAGGGATGCAGACGATGCGCCGGGCAGGCGAGGCCGCTCCACCCGAACATCCACACGCCACCCCTTAACTCACACCAGCGCATCCTGCCGGTTTCTTTCAGAGTTCATGAGTTGCGCTGGCCCCGCTGCGTTTCTCGGCTGTTTGACGCCACGCGGGGGCTATGCTATGCTGTAAGCACATCAGTCGATCCGCATAGACAAAGCGTTTGTAATTCGTTCTTGTCTTGAGTTCCCATTAACCAATTCATTGAGCGCTTGACCCCAAGCGCCGTTGCGTGGAAGAAGTTGGTCTATGCCTCCGGACCCTTCGCCGCCGTATGTCACTCAGAAGGATGTGGCCCGCCGTGCTGGCGTGTCTACGTCTATTGTTTCTTATGTGATCAATAACGGCCCGCGTCCGGTCTCCCCCGAAACCCGCCAGCGGGTCCTGGACGCCATCGAAGAACTAGGTTATCGCCCCAATAAGCATGCCCAGATGCTGCGCCCGCGTACATCTGCCGGGATGGTTGGGCGCGAGTTTGGGATCATCGTCGGCGACCGGCCCTCCCTGTTCACGCGGCCCTTTTATGGGGCTATCCTCTCCGGCATCTATGAAGAAGCCCAGCGGCTGCACATGCGAATCCGCTTTGTGCAGTTTCTGGGTGATCTGCGTGATCCGCTGCTCTTTAACGAGTTGATCCACCCGGAAGAAATCGGCGGGCTGCTGCTCTTCGCCATCGACGGCAGGCTGGACATGCCCAGCGATGAGGCGGAGGCCCTGCGTACAAGCGTGGTCGAGCGTGCGCGGGAACGCATCGCCAACATCATCTGTGTCGAACGGAAATGGGCCAACCTCCCTGCGGTCGTCTTTGACCGGGTGGAGGCGGCCCATATGGCTGTCAGCCACCTGATCCGCCTGGGTCACCAGCGGATCGCCTTTGCCGGTGACCAGGATGACCGGCTGATTGGCTACCGCAATGCCCTGCTCGACCACGGCCTTCCCTTTGACAAAGACCTTGTCCTTGACGGAGAGAGCACCAATATCCCGGCAGATGGCTACCGCCATGCGCATCGCCTGGCAGCACTGTCGCCGCGGCCGACCGCGGTCTTTGCGTGCAGCGATGAAGTCTCTGTCGGGTTGATCGGCGGCCTGCATGAGATGGGCTATCGCGTGCCGGACGACATGGCGTTGGCCAGTGTAGACAACATCCCGCTGGCCGGTTATCTGCGTCCACGGCTGACCACCGTGCATGTGCCGACCGTAGAGATGGGCGGCTATGCCGTGCGTATGCTGCATGACCAGGTGATGCACCCGGCCCAACCACCGGTCTCAGTGGTCCTTCCCATCTCCCTCATGGTGCGGGAATCCTGTGGCGCACTCCTAGGGGAACACCCTACCGTTACCAACCAATCATCGCATGTAGCTAGGTAGACGTACTCACACTGCAACCTCCATTACATCAATTGAAAGGAACGATCCCATGGCTAACCATCATAGATCGTCGCTCTCGCGACGGGCCTTCCTCAAGGGAACCTCATTTGTGGCCTTGGGCGGGTTGCTGGCGGCCTGCGCTGCGCCTCCCGGCGCGGAACAAGCGGCCCAGCAAGCGCAACAGGCAACGCAGCCCGAAGCGCAAGCGCCCGCTGTCTCGACGGATGCCGTCCAGTACTGGGTCGGCTGGGGCAATTTCCAGCCTTCCTGGGAGGCGATGGTCCAGACTGACGAATGGGCGGAATGGATGGGCGACACGCCGGTGGAGTTGAAGAGCAGCACCACGGCTGAAGCGTTGCTGACCGCTGTGGCCGCGGGCACGCCGCCCGACGGCGCATCCAACACCCAATACCTCGACTACATGGCGCGCGGGGTGCTCATGCCCCTGGACGACTGGATTTCGACCAGCGAGATCGTCAAGAAGGAAAACTACTTCGACGGCACCTGGCTGGACGGCTCCTACCAAGGGACGATGTACGGCGTGCCCGCCAACGAGGGCTTTTTGCGCTATGGGCTGAACTACAACGCCCAAATGGTAGAGGAAGCAGGGCTGGATCCCGACAGCCCGCCCGAAACCTGGTCCGAATGTCTGGAATGGCACAAGGCTCTGACCAAGTTCGACGACGCAGGCAACATGCTCCAGATCGGTCTGGACCCCTATGACGCCATGGGCGGCCAGCTTGCCATTCAGGATGGCTTCTTCGCCACGGTCTCCTGGGGCTGGCAGTGGTTTGACCCGGAGACAGGCCAGTTTGACCTGGATAACGAGATGATGGCTCAGTCCTTTGAGGTCATGGGCGAGTTCGTCAAGATCGTCGGCCCCGACAACATGGCCGGCATGCGCCAGGTCGAAGGTCAAGGCGGCTGGGGCCCCTCCTTCAACGCTGGGGTGCAGGCCATGATCATCGAGGGGTACTGGCATCCGGGCGAGACACAGATCCAAAAACCTGAAGTAGCCCAATACAACCGGGCAAGTTGGGCCCCCGTTCCCGATGCGCGCAGGGGCGTCAAAGTCCAGGCGACAGGTGGTCACTATGTGATCATCTACCAGGATGCCAAGCGCAAGGAGGAGATGTTCAAGATCGCCGAGTTCCTCAACACCCCCACGGCCATGAGCATCATCTTCGACAACACGGGCTGGCTGCCGGGGCAACCCGCGTTTGTCGATACGATTGACCCCTCTGCCTATCCGGGTCTGGACTTCTACTTCCGCTCGGTAAACGAGGCTACGGAGTGGTCGTCACCGGCGCGCTGCCCCATCACCCAGTTTGCCAGCCAGCAGTACCAGCAGCTGCGCGAGGCGCACTTCCGCGAGGAGATGACCGCTGCCGAAGCCGCCGCCGAGTTCCAGCGACGCTGTGAAGAGGAGTACCGGAACGCAGGGTTTGCCTAATCGGCAGCGCCGCTTGCGTGGGATGCAAACACAGTATCAGGCCGGGCGCTGTCATCCGCCTAAACAGGGGAGGACAGCCCCGGCACGGTGGGGAAATCCTTTGCCCGGTCCGGCGGAGGATTCCCCACCCCAGCCGGATCAGAGTGGCCGTAACACTGCGGCGTCCCATTCACGCCGAAAGATGGACGGCAAAGGGAGTATACTATGGCTGTTGCAATGTCAAAACGGCACGGGCTGTCCAAGCTCGAACGCCGCAATATCCTCATGGGCCTGCTCTTCATCTCACCCTGGCTTGTGGGCTTCTTGATCTTTACGGTCTTTCCACTGCTATCCTCGCTCTACTACAGCTTCACGCGCTATGATCTCCTGCGCCCAGCCGTTTTTATCGGGCTGGATAACTACCGCGAGATCTTTTTCCAAGATCAGTTGTTCCGCAAGGTGGTGTGGAACACGGTCTATTACGTCGGGCTGAGCGTCCCGCTGGGGCTGGCTGCGGCCTTTCTGATGGCCTCGCTGCTCAACACCAACATCCGCGGGCGGTCGGTCTTCCGCGCCATCTTTTTCTTCCCGGCCATCATCCCGGCCTTTGTGACGGCGATGGTGTGGCAGTTTTTGCTCAACGTGCAGTACGGTGCGATCAACGGCACGCTCAAGTCATTGGGGCTGCCGATCATCCCCTTCATCGCCAACCCGGCCTTTGCCAAACCGACGCTGATCCTGATCTATTTGTGGGCACAGGGGAACGCCATCGTTATCTTCCTGGCGACGCTGCAAGACGTGCCGCGCTCGCTGTACGAAGCGGCGACCGTAGACGGGGCCAACGCCTGGGACAAATTCTGGAACGTGACGATCCCGATGTGTACCCCGGTCATCCTCTTCAATCTGGTGGTAGGGTTTATCTACGGGTTTCAGAACTTTACGCTGCCGTGGCTGTTGACGACCGGCGGCCCCAACTTCGCCACCGAACTCTATTCGATCTTCCTCTACCGTAACGGCTTTATCTATCTGCGTATGGGCAAAGCCTCCGCCCTGGCCTGGCTGCTCTTTATAGTCATTGTGGTGTTTACCATGCTGCTCTTCCGCACGTCCAGGGGTTGGGTCTATTACGGCAGCGGCGATGAATGATCTGTGTCGGACGATTTCGGCTGGCTGTGTCCAGCGCACCTATCTTAGAAAATGAGGAGAAGTGGCATGTCGGTTCAAGCATCGCCTTCCGTCCAGCCGGTGGAGAGTTCGACCCGCCCGCGCTCCCGGCGCACGCGCGCGCTGACCGTTGGCGGCGTAGTCTCCACCGTCATCAAGTACGGATTCCTGCTGCTGATGTCGTTCTCGTTTGTGCTGCCCCTGTTCTGGATGGCGACCTCGGCCATGAAGGACGACTCCCAGGTCTATACCGTGCCGCCGGTGTGGATTCCCAACCCGGCCTACCCGATCAACTTTATCAACGCCTGGAACACCTATAACTTCAACCTCTATGCCTTTAACACGGTTGTGCGCTACGCGCTTCCTGTCTCACTGGGCATCACAATCTCGTCGGCCATTGTCGCCTACGGCTTCTCACGCATCCCGTGGAAGGGCCGCGATTTCTTCTTCTATCTCTGTCTGGCGACGATGATGGTCCCCTTTCAGGTCACCATGGTTCCCCTCTTCATCATTTGGAAAAACCTGGGCCTGGTGGATACCTATTTCCCGCTGGTGCTGCCTGCCTTCTTTGGCGCACCCTACTTCATCTTTATGCTGCGCCAGTTCTTTATGACGATTCCCCAAGAGCTTTCGGAGGCGGCGCGCATCGACGGGGCCAACGAATTTGTGACCATGTGGCGCGTGATCCTGCCGCTCACCAAACCGGCGCTGACCGTGGTGGCGCTCTTTGCCTTTCTCAATGCCTGGAACGACTACCTTGGCCCGCTGATCTACCTGCGCCAAAGTCATCAGTATGTGCTGGCGTTGGGTCTGGAGAACCTGCGTCGCACCGTCGTTTCGATTGGCGTCTCGGCCCTGGCCTATCCCTACCTGATGGCTGTCAGCAGTGTGATCACCCTGCCGATCCTGATCGCCTTCTTCTTTGCTCAACGCACCTTTATCGAAGGGATCTCGCTGACCGGGATCAAAGGCTGACCCAACGCCGCACATCACAGCCTGTATCCGCGCCCTAACTGCTGCGCTCCGGTTCCGGCGTACCTGTGCCAAAGGTCTCGGCATAGTAGCGGCCCCAGTGCGGTCGCCGCCCGTCCATATCGACAAAGCCGTATTCGTCCGCCAGCGTCCACGAGGCATAGACGCCGCCGGACTTCTGCGCCACGTTCGGGTCGGCGGCCAGCGCAGCCACGGCGCGGCCCACGAAGTAGGGCGTTTCCGAGGCGATAAAATGCGGGTCTTTCTTGGCCCCTTCCTGCCAGTTCGCCTCCGTCACGCCGAAATGATCCAGCATCTCCTCAGAACGCAGAAAGCCCGGCGTCACGGCCACGGCGCTGACACCATGCGGGCGTAGCTCCTCGGACATCGCATAGGCCAGGCGAATCACCGTCGATTTGACCATGTCATAGAACAGGTTGCCGCGATAATTGTTGCTGTCGCCGTCAGTGATCTCCACGACCAACCCGCTGCCGCGCGCGATCAGCAGCGGCGCACCATACCTGGCCGTGATGATGTGCGTATGGATGGCGGTTTGCATCATCCGCAGCCCCTTCGAGATGTCCAGTTCCCAAAACGGCTTGCCCCACTCCGCCAAACTCTCGCCTCCCCAAATGTCGTTGACCAGGATATCAAGCCCGCCCTGTTCCGCCTGAACACGCTCGAACAGCCCCTTCACCTGATCCTCCACCAGATGATCCACCTGCACCGGGATGCCGATTCCACCGTACCCCGTCACCATCTCGGCGGTCTCCTCAATCGTTTCAGGCCGGTTGCTGCCCGATGCCAACTGCCCGCGCACGCTGCGTCCCGTGCAGTAGACCGTGGCCCCGGCCTCGCCCAGCATGCAGGCGATGCCGCGCCCGGCGCCGCGCGTGGCCCCGGCCACGACCGCCACCTTCCCCTGCAATGGCTTCATCTCAATCCCTCCTTTGAATATCCGACTCCCGCCGCACAAAAAGTCTACGATGTAGACTTTGCGAGGATACAGGATCAGGGTACAATTTGTCAAACGCAACCCTCTCTAGAATTGGACTCAGATCGTGGCCCGCAGACCCGGACGCCCGCCCGCAGGCACAACCCGCATCACCCGAGAACGCATCTTGACCGCCGCGCTGCGCCTGGTGGACGAGCGCGGCGTTGATGCCCTGAGTATGCGCCGC
>CAZYQJ010000035.1:0-17127 GCA_964649925.1 uncultured Litorilinea sp. | reverse complement strand
CCACGCACAGCTATGACCCGTACCAGAACGGTCCGGCTGCGTTTGTGATGCCCGACTACTACCGGCTGGAGGTATCGGATCAGTACAATTTCGCCACAATCCTCTTCAGCACTGAGACCGCAGGCCAGGCGGCTGCGCCCACGCTGGAGAACTCCTTCTATCCAGAAGACGGAAAGCTTTACTACTGGCGAGTCCAGGCCATGAAGGGGGGCGCGCCGTTGGGAGAGGTGATCCAGCGGGAGGTCGTGTTCGACCGCAGCAAGTCGGAACTACCCATCGCACCCACCGCCATCCCTGCCCCCATGCACCCGGCGGACGGGTTTGAAGCGGTGGCGGTGGCGCCGGTCTTGGGCTGGCTGCCGGTCACAAACGCCGCGCAGTATGAGGTGCAGGTCAGCCGCGGGCCGGACTTCCGCGCCGATGCCATAGAAGAAGTGGCGCACGCCCTTTACCCTTATTATGTGCCAGGGCAGGGCAAAACAGATCCGCTGAAGTTTGGAACCTACTGGTGGCGGGTGCGCGCCAAGGATCAGGGCGGCAACGTGCTGGGTGACTGGAGCGCGCCGCGCCATTTCAACCTCTCGCTCGACCTGATGACGGGCAACTCATATGACTACGCCGCGTCCAATGCGTCCAGCCTGTTAGGCAGCGGCGATCGCTATGACCCGGCGTTGAGCTTCGTTGCATCCAGCCCGGCCGATCCGGCTTCGCCCTATTACCTGGACAACCTGCATGTGATTCAAGACCGATCCTATGGAACAAATTATTGGTGGGCTGTGGCCTTCGGGGTCAACAGCGGCATTTCTGAGCCAGTGATCTACGGCATCCTCTTCGATGTGGACCATGTGCCAGGCAGCGGCGCGCCCAACGCCCCACGCGGCAACGCCACCCCGCATGCGCGCTACCGGCCTGAATATGCAGTCTATGTGGACCGCACCGACGACAACGTAACCCCAACACTCTATACATGGGACGGGGCTGCGTGGCGCGAGGGGGGTCTGCTGGGCGGCAGTGCCAGGTATGACGCTGCCACGTCTGCCGTGCAGGTGCTTCTGCCCTATACCGTGCTTGTCAACCAGGATCATACCTTTGCAGGCAGCCTGGCGGTCACCGTCTTAAGCCTGAATGCAGGCGGCAGCGTGCAGGACACCATCCCCGCGCAGCAGGGGGGGACGTTTGACAACCCGGCCTTTGTGTCGGATATGCCCATGCCGCTCTACCCGTTCGACACGCCGCTGGACAACCCGTTTGTCTTCCGCGAGATGCCGACGCTGCGCTGGCGGATGCCGACCTTTGATTCCATTGACGGCTACCAAGTGGAGATCGCGCGTGATATTAACTTCACCGATGACCCCTATAGTTGGGAAACCTATGAGTCAGGCACATCGTCGCTGTATGCCGTTGCGCCCGCGGCCTTTCACCCGGACAAAGCCTATCGGGATGAGGAGAGCTACTATTGGCGCGTGCGTGTACGCCACGAACGTTTTGGGGATAGCAAAACATTTGATTACGGCCCCTGGTCGCCGCCCATGCGCTTCAAGCTGACCAGCTACCAGGTGGGCCAACCCCGCATCGCGTTTGGGAATCCGGTCGCGACCACGCCCACCTTCCTGTGGGACCGGGTGGAAGGCGCAGCCGGGTACACCCTCCAGGTCAGCACAAGTTCGGACATGAAATCGCTGCTGATCAACGAGAATGTGGACGGCAACAGCTACACCCCTACCAAGACGCTGGCCGATGGCACCTACTACTGGCGGGTCGCCATGCGCCGCGCCAAAAACGTCTACGGCCAGTGGACGCCCGTCTACAGCTTTACCAAGCGTTCGCTGGTTCCCCAACCGCTCGGCCCCATCGACGGTGCGGTCGTCAACCAGCAGCCCACCTTTAGCTGGGCGCCGGTGATCGCCAACTCGCCGGACGTCAACGGGCTGCGGCTGGCGGCCCCACGCTACCTGCTGCAGTGGGCCAACAACCCGGATTTCACCGGCGCGACCAGCATAGAGACCACTGCCACCGCCTATACGCTGGTGGAGCGGCGCAGCCTGAGCGATGGCCCGTGGTACTGGCGGGTCGCCATGCTCGACGGGGACGGCAAGCCCGGCGACTTCAGCGCGCCGCAGAGCTTCTATAAGGAGTATCTCAAGCCTGAACTAATCTCGCCGGTTCAGGGGACAACGCCAAACCCGCTCCAGTTTGAATGGCTGCCGATCCCCGGTGCGGCCTATTACCGCTTTGAGTTGGCGAACAACCCTGCCTTTAGCCGTTCTAAAACCACTGTTACCGCCAATACCCGCGTCACACCGCTGGACAACCTCGATGCTGCGGAATACTACTGGCGGGTCCAGATGGTCGATCAAGACGGCAAAGTCGGCCCGCTGATCGATGGCCGCTTTGCCACCACACCCGTACCCGAACTGGGTCCATCGGTCTATCTGCCGTTGGTCCACAGAGATTAGAGATGATGATCAAGCGATTAGGAGACAAGAAGATGATATCGCGATGGATCCAGTCAAAGCAGGTTCGCCGCCGCATGCAGTCTGTGGCCCAAGCGCTAGCCTGGGGGGGATTGCTCGGTATGGCGTTGATCGCTCTGCTGCAAACGAGCGCGGCGCGTGCCTCGATCCTGCCGCCGGTGACACCCGACGCCACGTTTACCGGGGATTCCGTTGGCTCGCAGTTTGGCTTTGCCGTCGCCCCTGCCGGCGATGTCAACGGCGATGGCTACGCCGATCTGCTGGTGGGCGCGCCCATCGAGCGCAGTATCTATGTCTACACAGGCAGCGTAAGCGGGTTCAGCCAGACCGAGTTCTTTTCACAGCGCAGTGACCAATCCAATAATTTCTTTGGCCACAGCGTGGACGGCGGCGGCGACATCAACGGCGACGGGCTAGATGACTTTATCGTCGGCGCATACGGAGGCAACGCAACGGGTCCTACGACCCAGGAAGGAATTGTCTTCGTCTATCACGGTGCGGCGGTGCAGCCCTCACTGGCGATCACCGTTGCAGGCGAGGCATACGACGATCAGTTCGGATATTCGGTGGCGATGGCGGGCGATGTCAACGGCGACGGCTTTGACGACGTGATCGTCGGTGCGCCAAAATACGCCGACGAAATTGGCCGTGCCTATCTCTATCACGGCAGTGATAGCGGCATTGGGTCCACCCCGGCCTTGACGCTGACCGGCGAGGCCAACGGCGACTTCTTTGGCTACAGCGTAGACGGCGCGGGCGATGTCAATGGCGACGGCTTTGACGATGTGGTTATCGGCGCGTGGCACCATGCTGATCCTGACATAGACGCCGGAAAGGCCTATGTTTACTTTGGCAGCAGCACGGGGATCACGACGACTGATCCCTTCAGCGTCACAGGGAACCCAAACAGCGAACTAGGCGTGTCGGTAGCTGGTGCAGGCGATGTCAACGGCGATGGCTATGCCGATATCCTTGTCGGCGCGTATCGCGATGATGTTACCGCCCCAGGTGCAGGCGCGGCTTATCTCTATTGGGGCAGCGCCAATGGGCCGGTGACGCCGGGGGTTCTTGTGGCCGCAGGTGAAGCAGAGAACGATGAATTCGGTTTTGCTGTCAGCGGGGCCGGAGACATCAACGGCGACGACTTTGACGACCTCCTGGTCGGAGCCTACCTGAACGATGCGGCTGGTGAAGATGCTGGAAAAGCCTACGCCTATGCCGGTTGTATGGGCGGGCTGCTGCCGGGCGCGGTCTTTATCGACACGGGCGAATATGAGTATGATGGGTATGGCCTCGCGCTGGCAGGTATTGGCGATGTCAACGGCGACGGGGTGGAGGATATCGCGGTCGGCGCGTTCGGCGGCAAGCAGGTGGACGGCGACCTCCAGGTGCCCCACGGTAAGGTGTATGTCTACTACGGGGCCGAGGGTGGCGGCTGCGAGGCCAAGGTCACGCTGGAGGTGACGCTGGGGCTGGCCGACACAACACCCCCGGCATGCGGTACAAACAACACCTTGGCGGTGCCAGCCAACACCGATGTTGTGGCCTGTTACCGGGTACAGAATACGGGTGCGCTGACGCTCACGCAGCACAGCGTGATCGACGGTCTCTGGGGCCAACTCGTGACCGTGCCCCTGATGGATCTTGCACCCAATGCGAGCTACATCCACATGGTAACGCACACGGTGACCGCCGACGCCAGCGGGCCAATCACCTGGACTGCCGGTGTGCCTGTCACGGGGCCGGACGGCGCATCTCCGAACCCGCCCGACAGGATGGTGACGGCGACAGCCACTGCTACGGCGACGGTCACGCTGTCGCAGCCGGTCGTCGGCCCGCCCACCATCTATCTGCCGATGGTGATTCAATAGCACACTGCAGATCAAGCGACCGGCGTTTCGTACACGCCGGTCGCTATTTTTGTATTCGAGGCTGTGTTTGATGCTCAAAACGGCTTGGGGCCGCCCGGCGCCTGGAGAACCGCTACCCGGTCAGCCAGTTCGCTAAGGGTACTCGCCACCAGTGTCGTCCGGGCCGACTGGATCATCGGGACGCCCGTGGTGAGCGCGCTGAGGGCCTGGTCGGGGGCAGCCGTGATCGTGCCCACGACTCCTCTCCCCAAGGCACGCTCAATCTCTGCCACTGGTTGCGCCAAGGCAGCCTGGGCGCGGTTGACCACCACCACCTTCATCGCCTGGTCGGAAATCGACCAGGCGTGTAGCAGGTCCACCAAGGCCCGGCCTGCGGCCACAGCGCTTACCTCGGGCTCCACCACGATCAACACAGTCTGAGAAGCGCGCAGCGCCGCGCGCCCCGCAGTGGACGGCATGTGCGGCAGGTCCACCAGCACATAATCCGCCTGATTCGCCAGGATCGCCAGCAGCGCGTTTACCTGTTCGGGCTGCAGATCCCGGTAACCCTTCACCCCCTGTGGGCCGCACAACAGTTGCGGGCCTTGCGCGGTGGCGTACAAACAGGCGGCCACGCGTTCGCTGTTGATATGCGACGGAGCCAGTTCGGCCAGGGTGCTGATCGTCTGCACCGGCGTGATCTTGAAATGGCTTGCGAGTGTGCCAAAATAGGGACGCAACTCTACCGCCACGGTGCGATGCCGGTGCAGACTGAGCCCGGTCGCCAGGTTAGCGACGAGGGTAGTGGTGCCAACCCCTCCCTTTACCCCGATCACGCTGATGATACGCCCCTGGTGAGGAGCCCCGGTCGACGACTGGCGCAGACGAGCGGTGCGGGCCAATAATGCCCGTACACGGGCCACCATTTCGATGGGATCCACCGGCTTGGTCACATACTCATCTGCGCCCGATTCCAACGCCTGAACCTTGGCCGCCAGATCTGTCTGCCCACTCAACACGATGATGGGCAGATCGGCGAGCGCGGGTATCTGGCGTATGCGGCGACAGACTTCGATCCCACTTGTATCTGGCAGCACCAAATCTAGGATGACCAGGTCAGGCATGTCAGCCTGAATCTGTTGCAACGCCTCCTGCCCATTTGTAGCGGTGAACGTAGTATAACCCTCCCGTTCCAGGGGTACGCCCAACATACGCAGGATGAAGGCCTGGTCGTCCACAATGAGGATTTTTGCGCCCATAATGATGGCCTTTGTGCCGTGGTTGATATGCGATAGCTCCTTTGGTTAAATCCTACCCCTTCTCTGAAAGGTGAGCAAAAAAACGCCGATCCATAAAGGATCGGCGCATAGACAATTCGACTGGACAGCCAAGCTAAAGGTCAAAGGGTTGCACCGTATAGTGCGTACGCTGCGCCCGGCGAACGGCCCGCCGCATCCCCCACCCCCAACCGGTCAACACGACCCCAGCGGTGAGGATCGCCGCGGCGACCAGATAGGCCAGTAGTTCCGGCCAGATCAGAATGGCGAGCGCTAACATAATCAACGCCAGCCCCAGCGCCATCAGCAACCAGGATGCCCAGCCGCCCGGTTGGATCCACCGGCTGTTACGCATACGAACATAGATCGGCGAACTAAACATCTATTCTCCCTTCTCCAACAGGGGTAAACGCCACCTAATCGCGCCGCCCCATCAGCAGGGTGGCGTAATAGACCAGCGTCATGATAGCCTGGAGCGCTGCGGCTACATAGGTCAATGCCGCCGCATCCAGCACACTGTCCACCCCTCGGACTTCTTGCGGAGCCAGCACCCCATTCGCAACCAACAACTGCTTGGCCCGCTTGCTGGCGTCAAACTCCACCGGCAGCGTGACCAGCGCAAAAGCTGCGGTCGCGCCGAAGATGATCAACCCAAACCAGGCGATGGAGTTCCCAATGGGGCCAGCCATAAACAACCCGACCAAAAAGATGATGGGGCCAAGCCAACTGCCAAGTTGCACAGTGGGAACCATGGCCGTCCGCAGACGCAGCGGTGCGTAGTTGGTCTGGTCTTGCAGCGCATGCCCCGCTTCGTGGGAGGCGACGCCAACCGCAGCCAGCGACGGCGTTGCATAGACATCCGGACTAAGACGCAGCGTCTTGGAGCGCGGGTCGTAGTGATCGGTCAACATGCCCTGCACACGCTCAATGTCCACATGCTGCAGCCCGTTGGCATCCAAGATGCGCCGTGCGGCCTGTGCGCCGGTCATGCCAGAGGCAGCGCGCACGCGCGAATAGCGGGCAAACGCAGAACGCACACGCATCTGCGCCCACAACCCCAACAGCAACGCGGGCAGCGCCAGAATAAAGTAAAGCGGATCGAAGAAAAACACCGGCTACACTCCTTTTAGGTTTGGCGATATGCTCTCAAAAATCAGTCCGCGTCCATTGTAAGCGCAACTGAGATGTTCAAATGTAGTTTGATAGGCGATTGGACACACCCAACGCTGTGGATTGTGTATCTTGCCTGTATCTAAGTATCTATCTATCTGTACGTATTACTTTAACATGTGTTGCACCTACACAAGGTTAGAAAAGAATTAGTGTTGTATTTGCGTTTTACGCCCGATCAAGACGCGGCGCAGCGCTGCCCATAGCGGCTGTACCTCTTCACTCCGCAACAACAACGCCGCCGCCAGGTAGATCAGCCCGGCCACCAGGATTCCCCCCAATGCTGCCAGCCACGGCCCCAGCGCAGGCGACAGGGCCAGACGCCCCTGGACCCAGCTCGCCCACGCCCAGGCCGCCCATGTCCCCGCGGCAGCGGCCAGTGCGCTGCGTCCGATCGTTGCCCACAGTGGGCCGGTGGGGAAGCCGCCCATGCGCCGGTGGATCAGCCAGAGCAGCAGCGCCATCTCGACGGTCGTGGCGACACTGTTCGCCAGCGCCAGCCCCACATGCCCCCACCGGCCCACCCAGATCAGGCTGAGGAGAATGTTCAAGGCCATCGCGCCCACCCCCACGCGGACCGGCGTCCAGGTGTCATGCAGCGCATAGAAGGCGCGCACCCCGATCTCCACCGCGGCATGGGCAGTCAACCCCACGGCATAGGCGGCAAGCGCCGTGGCTACCAGCCGGGTACTCTCCGGGCCGAACTCGCCGCGCTCCAACAGAACGCTCACCAACGGCACACGCAACACCCACAGCCCTGCCGCCGCGGGGATAGTCAGAAAAAAAACAGTGCGGAGGATCAGGCCAAAGGTTGTGCGCATGGCCGCAGCGTGGCCCGCAGCGACCTGTGCGGCAAAGGTCGGAAAGACCGCTGTGCCGATGGCCTGGGCAAAGACACCCAACGGCAGCAGCATCAAGAGCCAGGCATAGTTGAGCGCGCTGAGGCGGCCTGGGTCCAGCCTGCTCGCCAGGATCGTGTTGACCAGAAAGTGCAGTTGGACAAACAACAGCCCCAACATGCGCGGCCCCATCAGCCGCATCACCTCGCGCACCCCGGCGTCGCGCACGCTGATCGACGGCGCATAACGCGCCCCAAATCGCCACAACCCAGGCAGTTGTACCAGCAGATGGGCAACCGACCCTGTCACTGCGCCCACAGCCAATCCATAGATGCCGATCTGCGGGGCCAGCAACCACGCGCCCAGGATGATGGCCAGGTTGTAGAGCACGGGAGCCAGCGCCGGGAGCAGAAAATGTTGGAGCGCATTGAGCGCGCCCATCACCAACCCGCCTGCGCCAAAGACCACCGTGCCCATCAGCATCAAACGCATCAGGCGCGCGGTCAAGAGTTGTTGTTCGGGCGTAAAGCCGGGCGCAATGACCCGCTGCACCAGCGGCAACGCAAAGACCGCGGCCAGCGCGGCCAGCACAACCAAGATCAGCGTGACCAGGTTGAGGGTACGGCTAAACAACTGCCACGCGCCGGGTTTGTCCCCGCGCACCCAGTAATCGGCAAACGTGGGGATAAAGGCACTGCCCAGTGCGCCCCCGGCCACCAGTTGAAAGATCAGGTCGGGAATGCGAAACGCTGCCAAGTAGGCATCCAGGTCGGCGCTTGTGCCGAACTGTGTGCCGATGATGATCTCGCGCAGCAACCCCGTCACGCGGCTGAGCACGAAAAACACCATGACGACGGCAGCCGCCAGGGCGATGCGCCGCCGATCGGCGGCGGCCAGAACAGGGGCGTCGGCGACAGAGTGGCTTGTGGTCATAGACGTGCATTATAGCACCGCCAAGGCAGAAAAACACGCTGTACGAAGTTGCAGGTTGGGAACGCCTGTGCTACCCTGTTTCGCCATGGACAGCATGTACGTCGCCCTCAACGCATGGCGCGAGATCCTGGCGCGGATCTTCGTCGCCTTCGACGCACAGGAAAATGTGAGTCCCCCCTGGCTGGTCAACCCGGCGACTCGGCGGCGGCTCAAGCTCGATGTGTACTACGAAGATGCGGGCGTGGCGGTGCGCTTTGTCGGGCTGAAGGCCAAAGGGCAGGGCCGCCAAAGCGACTGGGAAGTATTGGAAGAAGAACAGCGCGACCAAACCCGCCAGGAGTTGTGCCAGGCCAACGACGTTCAACTCTTTTTGGTAGATGCGCTGGACGATCCGCTCAAGCAGTTGGACACGTTGATCCGGCTGCTGTCACGCGCCGGGCGCGTCTTGGCGCAGGGCAACCGCCCCACCCAAGAAAAGATGGTGTGGCAGCCGCTCTTGAGCCAGGCACGCGACCACGCCGAGCAGATTCGCCGCCTGGTGCAGCGCCAGCCGGAGCAGATGATGGCAAACCTGGCGGAGAGCTGGCGTGACCGCGAAAGCGGCTATTCCGCCGAACCCGAACCGTTGCCGCTCCCCAAACCTAACGCCGCTGCCGTGCAGATTGCACTCCAGCTACAGGAAGGGCTGCGCGTGGTGCATGTCAAATTTGGCACAGGCGTGGTCACGGCGTTGACGGGCGAAGGCGACGATGCGCGCGTCAGCATCCTTTTTGACGGCGATCAGGAGCGCACCTTCCTCGTCAACCTGCTCTACGATAAGCTGGCGCCGGTGAGCGAGTAACCTCCCTATCACGCTGCATAGCCGGTACAGCTGAATAGCAAATAGAAAAGCGCCGCGGGTCCTCCGCGACGCTTTGGTCTTTTCGGGGGTGTGTTTAGTTCTCGTATGGTTCGCTGATGAAGCCGCCGGCTGTGCCATAGGATGCGGCCGCGTCGGCCTGTCCATCCTGGTGCATCCGCAGCAAGAGCGCGGCGGTCAGCCGTGTATTTTCCTCCACTGCGATCTGCAGGTGGAGCGATTCACCGGTCACATAGAAGACCAAGAAGTACATAAAGCCTAAAAAGAGAAAGAACAGGCCCGCTAGAATGCCGCCCCCTGTGCCGAGCATCGCCGCCGACTCCGCAGGCAGCACCCCGCCCAGCGCGCCGGTGATGGCCTCCGACCCGCCCATGATCACCAACACGATGGCCCAGAGTACGCTGAGCACCAGGACAATCCAGGCGATTACCTTGAGCAGTGTGCCAAAGAAACGCAGCACGCCGAACCGCTTTGGAACAGTCATACTCCCCCCTCCTGGATGAGTCAGGATAATGATGTACAATCAGGCAAGTGCATGGATACAAAGTAAGGATACGAATTATATGGAGTAGAGAATGAATGAAGCTACGAGCATTGTACATCATTTGAGAAATGATGACTAGTGCAGATTTAATGTGGAAAACTCTGGGGAAAAGTGGGGAAAACGAAGGCCCACCCGCCTAAACGGATGGGCCGGAAATAGAACCGTCTGGTGATAATCTCAGACGTAACGGGTCAATCAGCCGCGGCCTTGGTTGGCTCGCTCTTAGCTTCACTCTTGGCTTCGCTTTTGGTGTCACTGGAGGCAGAATCTCCAGCCTCGGCCTTTTTCTCATGCCCGTTCGAGGAAGCGCCGACAGCACTCTCTTTGCTCGACTTCTTGCTGTCGGTAATATACCAGCCGCTGCCCTTAAAATGAATCGCTGGCCTGCCCATGCGCCGCACGACCTGTTCGCTGTGGCAAACGCTACACGCAGGCACACTGTTGTCCGAAAATGAGCGAATCTCCTCAAACTCATTCCCACACGATTGGCAGACAAACTCATAGATTGGCACGACGACTCTCTCCTTACATTCTCAACCGGCACAACCCCATACAACAATGCACTTCAATTTCCCAGCACAAAAATCAAAAATCACCCAGAGGCCTTGCGTATGCGCCCTGGGTGCGACTATACTGTGACTGAGAACAGGCTCAAAACCTGCCTGCACAGCCAGTATGGTAGTATATCCATAGATAGCTCGCTTGTCGAATTGGCAGCAGTTTCTGTGACACTTTTACCCGGTTTCCACCCGTTGGTCGATGCTTATGAAATATGGTTTTATGGCCCAGCCCTTGCTGGCAGGCATCTATGAGCCGGAAGGGATTTACCTCAGTACGCCTTTTGACGGTCTCTGCCCCGTGCTCCAGTTCTGGGGACAATATCCCGACTACTACGCCCAGTTCCGCTACAACGGCATCCCGCTCAAAGGTCACATCGGCATTGACTTCGAGATGGCTGCCGGCAGCCATCTCTTTGCCGTGGACGATGGGCGCGTGATGGAGATCAGCCATGAGGCGGGTGGGCTAGAACGGTACATCAAATTAGAACACCGCTGGGGCGAAAGTCTCTATGCACATGTTGGCGAAATTGCGGTCGAAGCGGGACAACGGGTCAAACGCAACGAATCCATCGCGCGTGTAGGACGCCCTCGACAGGCGCTTGCGCCACATCTTCACTTTGGCATCCGCATCACCCCTTACAACCGCTTTGACGGGATGGGTGGGTTCACAGACCCGCTGCCGTTTATGAACCCCAGCAACATCGTACTGCCTGAACACAACGACGACACCACACCTGAATTTGGCCCTCATCCGATGATTCAAGAACGCCCAGGAATCCGCCGCCCCTAACCACATCAGAGTTTTCCACGCTTTTTGTAACAGATCTTTGTCTTTAAAATCCATGTTTAATATCTAATTGTTTTTATTCATTGTCTTAGTAAGGGGTGTGGAGAATGGGTATAACTAACAAATCTCCCGGTTTCACTACAATATATAGGGGGTGATGTTCACGATGCCCCCTAGTTCTGGCTAGAACATTTAATCGCCGGGCGCGAAACGAATGTGGAAAATTTGTGAGAGAAAAGGATAACTTTGCGGCGGCTTGTACCGTATAACCTATATATAGGGTTACTGGCTGTCTCTGGTACAAACCGAGAGGAAAAGTAGGAAAAGATAGGGAAAAGTTACTCACCAGTTTTCCCCAGGTTTCCCTGCCTCTTTCGCCAAGTTATCCACGCTTCAAACCGACGGGGGGCTATGGTATAGTACTATCTTGCAAAGCTGTCAGTTATGGCCTGCTGTCATTGATGGAATGTCAGTATCGTAGGATAGGCTCGGGAATCGGGCTGGGCGAGGGAGGACGCGCGTGAGCGAAGAGATTCGTGTGTTGATTGCCGACGACCATGCCGTAGTACGGGGTGGGTTGGTAGCTCTGCTTGAAGATGTAGAAGGTATCAACGTCATTGCTGAGGCGAGTGATGGGGTTGAGGCTGTCCTAAAGACTCGGTCGGTCAAGCCGGATGTCATCTTGATGGACTTGATGATGCCCCGCAAGACTGGTATCGAGGCGATTGAGGAGATCAAGCAGGAAAACCCCAATGCGCGTATTTTGGTGTTGACCAGTTATTCAGAGGATGAGAAAGTCTTCGCTGCTATCAAGGCGGGCGCACTGGGTTATTTGCTGAAGGAGACGACCCCTCAAGATTTGCTGCAGGCGATCCGTGATGTCTATCATGGTGAGTCGTCACTGCACCCTGCCATCGCTCGCAAGTTGATCCGCGAACTGAACCGGCCTTCGGTGCTGCCAGCCTCCGATGAACCGCTCACCGAACGTGAAGCCGAAGTCTTGGTGTTGGTCGCACGAGGCCTATCCAACCAAGACATTGCCAACAGCCTGGTCATCAGCGAGCGCACAGTTCGTACTCATGTCAGCAACATCTTAGGAAAGCTTCATTTGGCTAACCGCACCCAGGCTGCGCTCTATGCCCTTAAAGAAGGGTTGACCACCCTCGACGAATCTCCTTCCTGAGTTCGCTCAACTTGAGCATCCATACGGTCAACATCCAGAACGGAGGCGGGCCGGTTAATATCGAAGGTAGTCGTGTCATACGCCTCTGATGTGGTTATGCGGACGGGCATCCCTAGCCTGGCCACTGATTACGCACAACTGGGGGGGATCGACCGCGGGGATGCGCTGCGGCTGACATCTAGTTGCCAAAATTGGCCAAAATCTGTCGCCGGTTTACAACATTTGGCCGATTACCTGTCAAAATCGATAACGTATGATAGACATGCACAGCAGAAACCCTGCGACGCGCGGAGGGAGCCGAATGACGCGTAGTACAGACAGTGACCAGGAGGTAAGATCTCGCTTGTTTGAATCATGTTTTGATCCCCTTGCGTCTACAAAGGTCCACGTATTGATCGTGGACGATGAAAAGATGATCCGGAGCCTCCTCAAGATGTCACTGCAGCGCATGGGCTACGAAGTCACTACGGCCGATAATGGCGAAGAAGCGCTGCGCCTCTTCGAGGAGCAATCCTTCGACCTGGTGTTGTTGGACATTTTGATGCCGGGGATTGACGGCTTTTCGGTCTGCACCGAGCTGCGCCGCATCTCGGATGTGCCGATTGTCATGTTGACCGCGCTAAACCGCCCCGACGATATTGTGCGCGGTCTGGAACTGGGCGCTGACAACTACATTACCAAGCCGTTTACCTTTAAGGAAGTGGAAGCACGCATCCGGGCAATCCTGCGCCGCGCCATCCAGCGGACAGAGCCGGAAGATGTTCAGGTGCTGGAGTATGGCGATGTGCGGCTGGATAGCGGCCTGCGCGCGGCTACTGTGGCCGGGACACTGGTCGAATTGACCCGCACCGAATATCAATTGCTGCATCACCTGATGCTCAATGTGGATCGCCCCGTCAGTAAGGAGGATTTGTTGGAACGCGTGTGGGGATATGAAGCGTCCGACACCAACTCCAACATTGTCGAATTGGCCATCCGCCGCTTGCGTAAAAAGGTGGAAGAGGATGCCTCTCACCCTGACCGGCTGATCACCGTGCGCGGGGTTGGCTATAAGTTCACCCCCAAGGGGATGAGCACTACGCACCGTTCGCCGTCCCCGGCACCGGCCAAACACCGGCGCTCGACACTTAACCGCCGCCCGCCACTGGTGGGGCTTCCGCACCGGAACGAACACGACGGCGGCACAACCACCTAGCATTACCCCTACCTTGCTTTTCTACTGGAGACCGTGGGCGTCTAATCGAATGGACGCTCACGGTCTTTTTATGGATGGCGTTATACTGTTGGTAGGCACTCACTTGTGCTGAGACATCAGGACAGAAAGGGAACGGAAGTTGGCCCGACTACGGTCACGATGCCGGTGGGGGATCGGATGGCTGGCGCTGGTCATGATTTTGACCGGGGGGTGCTCGGCTGCGCTGTGGCCGCCTGCGCCGCCTGCCCGCACGCTTGCGCCCACCTTTACACCCACACCCCTCGCCACACCACTTCCCCCGGAGGAGACACCTACCCCCGCGGCCGTGGCGCAGGCCGGAAGCGATCCGTCTGGCCAGGCTTTGGCCGTCGACGAGTTGGGGCTGGATATTGCCGAACAGCGGGTCGTCGAAGTCTATCAACGTGTTTCGCCCGCCGTGGTCAGCATTACCACGCGCGTGCTGCGCCGTGACTTTTTCTTTGACGTCATCCCCGAAGAAGGGGCTGGGTCGGGCTTTGTCATCGACGAGGCCGGTCATATCCTTACCAACTATCATGTCATCGAAGGCGCGGAACACATCGAAGTCAACTTTGGCGACGACACCCCCTACCCTGCCGAAGTCGTAGGGGTAGATCCGCGCAACGATGTGGCGGTGATCCGCGCCGAGGCCCCGGCGGAACTGCTTATCCCTGTGGAACTGGGCACGTCCTCTAACCTGGCGGTCGGACAGCGCGCCATCGCCATCGGCAACCCGTTCGGCCAGTTTGGGCGCACCCTCACCACCGGCGTGATCAGCGCGCTGGACCGCACGCTGGAAGGTCAGGATGGGCGCATCATCACCGGCGTGATCCAGACCGACGCGGCCATCAACCGTGGCAATTCGGGCGGCCCCTTACTGGACAGCAGCGGGCGCGTCATCGGCATCAACTCGGCCATCTTCAGCCCCACCGGGGCCAGCGTGGGGGTGGGCTTTGCTGTCCCGATTGACACGGTGCGCCGCCTGCTGCCGGATTTGCTGACACTGGGGCGTTATCGCCATCCCTGGTTGGGCATCCGTTATGCCTATGCCGTTTCCCCAGGCCTGGCTGAACTGCTCAAACTGCCCGTAGATCATGGTTTGCTGTTGGTGCAGCTTTATGAAGGGTCCCCGCTGGCGCAGGCGAATGTACGCGGCGCGCAGGAACAGGCCATCTTGGGCAACCAGCGCATCTATGTCGGGGGGGACATCCTGGTGGCGGTCAACGATCAGCCGATCAGCCGCCTTCAGGAGTTGGAGGCGTTGCTCGAAGATAACTATCGTGTGGGTGACACGGTGAACGTGACACTTATGCGCGGCACAGAAGCATATACCATTGCCGTCCAACTGGCCGAAGAGCCTGGCTAGGGACACATTTCGACTGTCTGCAGGGAGGTGTTGACAGTGGACAAGGCGCAGATCCAGGAGTTTCTTGATCGGTATGGCGAAGCGTTGAGCGCAGCGGAATTGCCCGCGATCTCGGCCTGTTGGACGATCCCGGCCCTGGTCGTGTCAAACACCGGCGCGATCGCAGTCTCGAACACCATGCAAGTGGAGAGCTATTTCTCACAAGCGGTGCAGTGGTATCGCGAGCAGGGGATTGTCGCCACCCGACCTTCGCTAGAGGATATCCAAGTCCTGGGCGAACGGCTGGCGGCTGTAGAGGTGCGCTGGGATTCGTTTGACGAGTCCGGCGAAGCGAAGGCGAGTGAGAGGTCTTTCTATATCCTGCATCGTGGGGAGGACGGGCAGCCACGCATCCAAGTGGCACAGCCCCGCGCAGCGCTTGCCTAGCCGTCGACAAATAGATTGACCGCGTCGCGCAGCATGGCCGCCGCCGTGGGCAGTGGTTCGCGCTCCCAAATCTTGTGATACATGCGGCCATAGAGGTCGCTGTGGATCTCGATCCCCATTTCCCAACTGTGGCAGCGCGCCAGAAAGTCATCGTTTGGCAGGGGGATCGGGCTGACGCTGAAGGTGTAGTCGCCCTCTGCGCGGCGTTGCGCCTGGGCGACCAGCTTGATCGTCTGCCCGTTGGCTGCCGCTTCAGCCAACATCCCTGGCGTGACCTGCGTGATGCCTTCCACCGTCACATCTCCCAGGCTGATCTCCACACCCAACAGGCTGTTGGCGACGATGACGAGTTTGTTAGCCGTGTCCCACCCTTCCACGTCTAGAGAGGGGTCGGTTTCGGCGATGCCGCGCTGCTGCGCTTCGGCCAGCGCATCGGCATAGGCGCGGCCTGCAGCCATCTCGCCCAGGATAAAGTTGCTGGTGCTGTTAAAGATGCCGCGCAAGGACAGGATATCGGCGGCAACCAGGTCACGGCGGCCCAGGTTGATGACAGGCAGCGCGCCGCAGACCGTGGCACTGTACGCCAGCCCTGCGCCTGTCTCTCGCGCCAGCGCGTGCAGTTCGCCAAAGGCCAGCACCAGCGGCGCTTTGTTGGCCAGGACGACGCTGATCCCCCGGCGCAGTGCGGTGCGCGCAACGGTCAGCCCCGGTTCGCCCGTCTGCAGATTGACCGGCGATGCCTCCAACACCAGGTCACAGTCGAGCGTTTCCAGCAGCGCCGCCGGGGATACCCCTGCCTGATAGCCGGGCAAGTCGCGCACACGCGTGCCTGCCTCTTTGGCCTGGCGCGTGGCTGCGGGGTCAAAGCCTGCGGGGTTGACGGCGACGCCGCTGCTGTCGGCCAGGGCTGTCACGCGCAATGCCAGCCCGTAGGCGCGGCGCAGCCGGTCCTCTTTCATCTCCAGGATACGCAGAAAGTTGCGGTTGACGTTGCCCAGCCCGACGAGGTACGTTGTGATGGTCTTCATGTGGGTAAAAGGGTAGTCAGTTGTCAGCAGCCAGTAGTCCGTGATCGTAGGTCGGGCTTGCAGCCTGATATGGGCGGCGTGCCGGGCTTCAGGCCTGGCCTACGACAAGATGCCCCACTCCCTACTCCCTGTTGTGCTCCTTTACCATGCGTGCAAAGCGGGCGAAAAGCAGGTCGGCGTCATGCGGGCCGGGGCTGGCTTCGGGGTGATACTGGACGCAAAAGACCGGCCGGTCGGTGAGCCGCAGCCCTTCGACCGTGCCGTCGTTGAGGTTGCGGTGGGTGATCTCGACGGCAGGCGGCAGGCTTTCCTCGCGCACCGCATAGTTGTGATTCTGCGCCGTGATCTGCACGTTGGTGGCGCTGCTGTCGCTCACAGGCTGGTTGCTGCCGTGATGGCCGAACTTGAGTTTGTAGGTCTCGCCACCCAGAGCCAGCCCGATAATCTGGTGACCCAGGCAGATGCCAAAGGTGGGAATGCCCTTCTCCAGAAGTTGATTCACCGCCTGGGCTGCATAGGGGATGCCTGCTGGATCGCCGGGACCGTTGCTCAGAAAGATGCCGTCCGGGTCGAGCGCCAGCACCTGGTCGGCGGGCGTATGTGCGGGCACAACCGTGA
>CAZYQJ010000034.1:0-17144 GCA_964649925.1 uncultured Litorilinea sp. | reverse complement strand
AGGGGGAGAAAGGGTTGTGCCGCTGTAGGTGAGCGCCACAGCGACACAGGGGTGACAAACGACTGGGCGGTCCTTGTCGCCCTCATTGTACACCACTCCCGCCTGGTTGGCTACAGATTTATACGTGGCCACCTGAGTTTGAACCGGGTGCGCCCATCCTAATCGATACAGCTGGATTTTGGCTGTATATGGATCGCTTTTGTCTCAATCCAGAACAGGGATAGACGAAGCGATCTGCCTATGCCTGAACAGCACGGGGAGAATCTGAATGGGGACTTTACCTACGAGCACCTTGACCCGGTTGGCGACCGGCACGGGAGCGGACGGAGGTCAGGGTGCAGCCGAGGCCCTGCCGTGGCTGCTACAGCGACGCCGACGGCGGCTGGCCACCTGCTCGGAACGACGCGTGGACAACGCAACTGAAGGCCGTGCCGGCGTGCGGGGCAGCCTGGCGGATATGGAAGGTGTGGACGCCGTGGAGTTCGAGTATTGCCGTGACTGATCTTACTGACAATGGGAACATGCCCTCGCACGGGAGTGATGTGCTGGCTGAGGCAGATTCCTTACTGAAAGGCAATTTTCGTAGTGCGCAACAGGCGCAACAGGAACAGAAAGCGGCCAAGCTCGCTGGCCACAGGTTTCGACCGTTGTTGCTGGCGGACCTGCTCATGTTTCCTCCAAAAGAGTGGTTGGTCGATAACCTCTTTGGCCCGAGAGATCTGCTCATGATCTACGGTCCTCCTGGCGGCGGCAAGACCTTTGTGGTGATCGATCTAATCTTCGCTGCGTGCTTGGGCCGCCCGTTTGCTGGCTGTTTCAATGTCACGCGCCCTTTGACCGTCGCCTACTGCGCCGGAGAGGGGAGCGGCGGGCTGTCACAGCGCTTTCAGGCCGCCGCCCAGCATTATCGCGTAGAGCAGCTGGCTAACTTCTTTTTCTTTCAAGCGGTCCCGCAGCTCGCTGGTTCGCAGGAGGCCGCCACGGACGGGTCCATGCAGCACTTTGTCGAGGAGTGGAGGGAACGGCACGAGCTCGGTGAGGGTCCAGACCAGCTGGATCTGCTCATCATTGACACGTTACACAGCGCCACCGTGGGCATGGATGAGAACAGCGCCAAGGACGCAGGCTACGTTCTCGAAGCCATGAAGTTCGCGGCCCGGGAGCTGCAGTGCGCGGTGTTGGTCGTCCATCACACCAACCGGGCGAAATCTGGGGAGCGCGGCTCCAGCGCCTTTCGCGGTGCGATGGATGCGATGATCGAGGTTACGACAAAGGGCAAGACCTGCAAAATTGCCTGCCAGAAGCTAAAGGATGGTGTGGCTTGGGAGCCACGACCCTTCACACTCCTGGCGATGGGGCGCTCGGCGCGTGTCGAGTGGCTCCCCCCCGAACCTGGGAAGGGCGCAACAGCAAGCGGACAGCAGGCCCAGGACCAGGAGCGGCTGGTGGCGGCGCTGCACGAACATCCGACGAGGCGCTTTACCGCCAAGCAACTTGCTGAGGAAATCGGCAAGTCCGACAACCATACACGTAAGCTGTTGGCAGGCTTGGTCGAGGAGGGTCAGTGCCAACGGGCGCTGTCCTTACCGGATCGCCGGGCGAGTAATCGCAATCCGTGGGTCTATTTTGTCTAGATCTGCCAAGCAGGCAGGACGATCGCATCTCGCGCTCATCACCTCACACCACACCCTATGGGTGTGGGTGGTGTGTGATGAATGGCGATGAGTCGCACATCAGTGCGTCACTGGTGCGTGATCAGTATGTGATGTGATGAACCTGCCTGCTCCAGCCTTTGCCATCGATAAAACGAGAGTGTGGACACAACTGTATAGGAGATATGTATAGGAGATAACGCGGTGGGGCGGATCCCTGAAGAGATCGTCGAGGAGGCGCGACGGGTGGATGTGGTGGCGCTGGCAAGGCGATTTACCAGATTACGGCTAGAGTCCAGAAAGGGTGAGTGGTCTGGCCCTTGCCCTCAACCTGGCTGCTCAGCCAGGGATGATGGCTTTCGTGTCCATACCGATGGCTGGTGGTTCTGTCGCAAATGCCACGGTCGCGGGCATGGAGCGATTTCGCTGCTGCTCTGGCTGAAACCGGCCCTGAGTTTCCCTGAGGCGGTCGAGGAGTTGACCGGGCGCTCATTTGCGTTGGCCAGGTACTCGCCGCAGCGCTCGCTACCAAAACCAGCGGCCAAGTGCAGCCAGCGCACACGCCCGACAGATACCGCTCAATGGCGCGCCAAGAACACACCCCGCGTGGATGCGGCCCATGAACGGCTCTGGAGCTCCGAAGGGGAACCTGGCCAAACATACCTGCTGCGCCGCGGGATCCAACCGCACGCCTGGCTGATGTACAGATTGGGCTTCCTGCCCGATGCCGCGCTGCCTGGGACCAACGGCAGACGGTGTGCGCCGGCGATTGTATTCCCATGGTATGCCGGAGATAGGCTGGTCGCTGTACGCTATCGTTTTCTGGAGAAACACTCCTATGTTGATGACGCTGCCAAGCAGCGAAGCGGCGTGAAGCAAAGCGCGGTTTATGAGAGCCAGTTCCAGGGAAAGCTGTACGGAGGCCACGTACTTCAGCCCGGCGATGTGGCCCAGAGGGCTCTGTTCATCTTTGAGGGGGAACTGAATGCTATCAGCGCTTGGCTGGTCGCACAGGATACCCATCTCGACGTGTTGAGTCTCGGCAGTGAAAGCCAGGGCGTCTCTGAGCAGGCGTTGGCGGCAATAAAGAAATACAGGGCGGTATTCTTCTGGGCGGATAAGGCTGAGATAGCCGACAAGCTTCAGGCATCCCTGCCGCACAGCCACCGCATGATATCACCAGACGGCAAGGATGCCAACGACCTTCTCATCGAAGGCAAGCTCGGTGCGCTCCTGAGCACAGCCCGGGAGTGGGCATGTACCAATGATCAAGAACGAGAGACCCTTCTTTGGGATTTATGGGCTGCAGCCCATGCATGGCAGGGTGTGGACGCCGGTACTGCCCAGATGATCATGCGACTGTCCAAGCGGCTTCATAAGCCAGCACCAGTACGCGAACTCGCGCCAGATGTCTGGATAGCAGCGGTCGGCATCTGGGCGACTTAGCAGCCAGACCGGCACAAGCGGTGCATGGCGCTACGGCGCCGCGATCGGTTGCCGTCACCGGCTAGCTGCCTGAGCAGACAAATCAGAGTGTTGGGCTGCACATCTCGGCCCCATTGACACCTGTTTTTAGAAAGGAATATCCGGTCGTGATAGCCAACTCGTTGATGCCTCATCCTGAAGAACTTGCCTGGGTCACGTACGACTGACGACCTCGTCTATCACGTGATGCCGCTGTCGCGCGAGGACGCAATAGCGTCACTTGGAGAGGGAGAAGCTAGATAACGTGCAGGCGAAGTGCGAGGTGCACGGGGGCAATTCGTCGGTATCGTCCCCGTGCCAAGATGCGCCCCAAAGGTGGCGCACAGGGAAGGCAGAAGGCCGGCAGATAACTCAATCGTGGATGGTCACCCAATGGAAAGGGGAAGTAGACGGAATGCAGGCGCCAACTCACGAGGACGCGCACGCAACAATCAAATGTGACCCAATTACGACGACACAAGATAGGCGTATTGCAGCTGCCATCCATATCGCGCTGCGTCACTTACTCCGCGACCTGCATCTCCCGGCGTGCTATGCACACCATCTTCTGGGGGAGACTGGTCCGGCTGACAATGGGGTCTCTGCCGAGGACGAATCTGCGTGAACCCGTTGATATATCGCCAGTGGGGATATGTTGGGAACTATGAGGTGACGGCTTGGCTAGGGATGGCAGACAAGAGCGTGTGCTTACCCGTCAGGGGTGTCGGGTGGACAGTCTGGGGGAAGGGCTTGTGCGTTGAGATCCTCAGGGTTGCCCGGCACCAGCAAAGCGTCAAGGTCGCTCTTTTTGATACGCCGCTGGTTAGACCCCCTGATGTAGTAAAAAGGCAATCGGCCGTCGCCCATATAGGTGTAGAGCGATGTCCGGGAGATGCCCAGGTACTTGGCCGCCTCCGCGGGCGTCATCCAGCGATCAGGGTCAGGGCGTTCTACCATGGTCAACACCTTCCCTCAGGGAGTTGCACGTATTTTTGCTGTTTTGTACTCATTTGAACTATTATGGACAGTAGGCGAACCTGGATTGTGCCTGAGGCGCAGAACGCCTTTGAAGGAATAAACGCAGTGGCGAGGTGGTCAGTCCGTATCTTGCGACACGGGCACAATACGCTCCCCCTATTTCGCCATCGTGCGTATTATACCGCGTTGTCTGGTCTGGGGTTCGTCGGCAGCTATACGTTCGCCATTAGGAGCAAGGTGGTGCGTGGATTGCAGACAGAGTCAATAAGCGCCGTCAATGGAGGTAACGGCAAGCATGGGCAATGAAGAACTCAGTAGCACCATCCGCAAGATCTTTGCAGATGTTTTCGAAGACAACATCATTGGATCTCCAACCGGAGCGCACGCCTACGCCTATGTTCGTGTCTCTTCCAGCGGTCAGGCGGAAGAAGGACGGTCTGGACTCCCGCGCCAGCTTATGCACATCCATGACAAAGCGCGAGAACTGGGCCTAGCGGTTCCTGTCGAGTTGGTTTTCTGTGACGATCACTCCGGTTTCGATTTCCGCGACCGCCCTGGCCTACAGGCGCTGTTGCACGAAGTGAGCCAGCCGCTGCGACGCGCAGATCATGTCGTCATAGAGTACTTGGACCGTCTTAGCCGCCAAGCGAAATGGCATCAAGGGTATCTGCTAGAGCAATTGCAGGTCGAACAGCGCGTCCAGGTCCACTTCTGGAAGGAGTACAACTCCGAGATTGAGCGGGCCGTGTTCGGCGCAATGAGCGAAGATGGGATGCGCCACGAGATCGAGCGAATGGCCCAGGGCACCCGACTTAAGGCTGCATCGGGCCGCATTACCGCAAAGACGCCAGCCTATGGCTATCAGTTCGCCGACTCAGAGGGAAGACCCTGGACAGATCCGGCCTCAAAGTATCGCAAGGACACGCACTATATCCCGAACCCAGAACAGTGGCCGATCGTTCGGGAAATCTACGAGCGCGTGCTCTCGGGCGATTCCCTCTATACAATTTGCGATGATCTAAATCGGCGACAGGTCCCCACCCCTAAGGGAGGACGCAATTGGGAGACCGGCAGCCTTTCTAAACTGCTGAAGAATCCTATCTATCGCGGCGAGTATGTGGCAAATCGGGTCTACTTCGTCAAGACGTGGGACGCAGCTACTCAGAAAATGCGCAGGCGTCAACAAATTCGCCCGCCTAAAGAGTGGATCAAGGTGCCCGTACCGGCCGTCGTGACCCCAGAGATGTGGCATGACGCGCAGGCGGCGCTGGCGCGTAATATTAAGCTTTCGACTCGGAACGCTAAAACATCGTTCCTGCTTCAGGGGTTTCTGAAATGTGCGCGCTGTGGAACGAGCTTTCACACAAGTACCGGGACGAAATCGTCTGGGCACGGGAAGCGCTACTTCTACGGCTGTGGTTCGCGCTTTTATTCGCCGGTACTTCGCGAGAAACTGTCGTGTCACTCTCCCTTTGTCAAGCGGGATCACATCGATGCGGTAGTATGGGAGGCTGTTTGTCGCGTGATCACAGAGCCGGATTTGATCATTCACTATCTTGAGGAACAGATGGAGACCGTGGTCAACGGGGGATTGAGTGATCAGCTGGCTTATATTGAGCGGGAGATCAAGAAGGCCGAAAAAGAAGAGCGCCAGTGGGACCGTGCTTTCGCCGAAGAGATTTTCACCTTGGCAGAGTACAAGGACAAGAAAAGTGCCGTGGCAGCACGTAAACAGACACTAGTTGAAGACAGAGAACGGCTGCTCACGGAACTTCAGAATGCCGAAGAGTTCGAGGCCCAAAAGAACATGATCCGACAGCATTTGATGGTGCTGAGAGATTCAGGAATTGACCTGGAGATGCCGATGGAGGATCGCCGGCGTATCATGGGGCTGCTAGTTGACCGGGTGGTCATTGATACTGCCGAGGGCTGGTTTTCACTCGAAGGCGCAGTCAAGGGAACCTATCCCCTTATGGCGAAGGACGGTGATCGGGCTGACAGGACAGATTTTACATTGATATCTGCCCTTTGATGTCTTCGAAGCCTACCGCATACTCGACAGCCGTCTGTTCGTCAAAGCGGGGCGTGTTGTCATAGGGTGCAAGCACCGATTGTTGATTGAGGTGCGCCACCAGTTCGGCCAGCGTGCGGATGCCAAAGACGCACAGCCCTTCGACCAGCGCGGCTTCAGGCGCATCGGTCACAGGCACAAAGAGACGCCGATATCCAGCCTGGCGCGCCAGGGTCGCCATCGAGAGCACGCCGTTGACGTGGCGCACGCTGCCATCCAGGCTCAACTCGCCCAGTACCAGCGCATCCTCCAGCGTGTCCTGCACCTGGCGTGTCGCCATCAGGATGCCCAGTGCAATCGGCAGATCATACGCCGGGCCTTCTTTACGCAGATCGGCAGGGGCCAAATTGATAGTTAGACGGTGATTCGGAAAGAAAAAGCCGGAGTTGGTCAGCGCAGCGCGCACTCGTTCACTGCTCTCGCGCACGGCTGTATCGGGCAGCCCGACCAGCGTCACCTTTTCCAACCCACCGGCAATGTCAACCTCGACTTGAACGGGCTGGGCATCCAACCCCAGCACAGCGCAGCTTATGACCTTCGCCAGCACGGTCGCGCCCTTCTTGTGGAGAGTGGAACGCAAGGGTATAGGGTCACTATAGCCCTGCGCCCACCCGTTGTCAACGCCGCTCCACCGCCCACCGCGAACGACACCTACCGTCCCTATGGGTGTTTGCCTACCCCAATTTCCTCCATTTCGCTATATGGTAGAACCCGGCAGCAAATCGTAGGCGCATGAATCATCCGGCACACAAGTGCCAAACCGCTCTTGCTGCATCGCCCCTCGCTGCCAGGATGCGCTTCGGGTGCAGCAACCCCGCTCCAATGAAAGGAGATGATACGATGAACGGTAGCGTGCAATACCTCAACCCGGATGGCCTGCACAAGAATCCGGCTTTCACCCAGGTCGTCGTGGCGAGCGGCAACGTCAAGACCGTCTATGTGGGCGGACAGGATGCCGTTGATGCCTCAGGCAATATCGTGGGCAAAGGGGATATCAAGGCCCAGAGCGAGCAGGCGATTATGAATGTACAGACCGCCTTGGCCGCCGCCGGGGCGAAGTTGGAGCATGTCGTTAAGTGGAATATCTACATCGTGCAGGGCCAGCCACTGCAGCCTGGCTTCGAAGCATTTCAGCGTGTGTGGGGCAACCGGCCTAACCCGCCCGCGATCACCGGGCTGTTTGTCGCGCAGTTGGCGCATCCGGATTTTCTTGTCGAGATCGACGCGATTGCCGTCGTCCTGCAAGACTGAATGTACGGCAAGCGGTTCGAGCGGACGATGATACGGGCTCGCCTGATGCGCCTTCATCCGGACAGGGCGCGCCAGAGGTGGATGCCGTTCCCCACTGCAGAACGTACCAGCGCGGCGCGTACTCGCCACGGCGCATGCCCAAAGAGGCGCAGCATGGTCTGGCGCAGTTCCGCGGTCGAGAGTGTGTCCGAGAGGTAGCCGCTCCATTGTTCCGGCGGCAGTGCAAAGAAGGCGGCAAAGAATTCCTGGGTCTGGGACAGGTTCAGGCGTAACAGCGTCTCCAGCCCGAACAGATAGAGGTCGCGCCGCTGGACGCGCGCCTGGGACCAGATCGCTTCCCACCCGATTTGGGCCAATCCCTGCGGTGTATGGATGCCCTGATCGAGCCCGCGCACCAGTGCTTGGGCAACCTCGGGCGCGCGGCGCAGCGCGATCCCCACCTGATAGCCGGTGGCCGGGTGTACCATGCTCGCCGCGCCGCCAAAGGCCAGCAGCGGCTGCCGGGGGTCGGGCAGCGGCAGGTTCATCGGGAACAGACAGCGTTCCACCTGATCAACCTGATCGATGCGGATGCCGCGATGCGCCAGCCGTTGGTGCAGCCGCTGCTCCAGCAGCGCCAGCGGCAGTGCGGGCGCATGGGCCAGCGAGGTCTCCTCGACAAAATAGCGCCCCTCCCCCAAATCCATCGCATAGAGAAAGCTGGGTGGTTCGGCACGCTGGGCAGGGGAAAGGTGATCCCCGCGGTAGTCCATCAACACCATCTGGCGGCGCGCCACCGGCGGCGCGGAGAAATGCCCGGCCACCCCATAGGCGGCCTGATAGGCGACATGCGCACGCTGCGGGCGCGCGACCAGCGCGGGGGTATGGCCGCTGGCATCCACCACCAGACGCGCCGCCAGCGTCGTCCCCGCTTGAGTCGTCACCTCGGTGTGGGTGGCGTGGTGGACGGCACGGGCCGCATGGCCGCGCTGCCACGTCACCTGCGCCCGCGCCGCGCGCGCCAGGAGATGATCCTGCAGCCGGTGGTTGTCAAAGAGGCCGTAGTCACGGGCAAGTGGATGCGCCCGTACCCCGCTGTAGACGACACAGTTGGACCAACGCCGTGCCAGCAGCGTTTCCAGCCCCAGCCCGTCGAGTTCGTCGACCCAGACGCCATAGGTCGGCGACCAGGGCGTATCAGGCGCGGCGGGCGCAAGCCCGCCCACACGCAGACCGGCATCGCCGAGCGTCGTCGCGAGCGCCAGCCCCGCTGGTCCCGCGCCGATGACCAGTACGTCAAGCATCATCGCCTGCCCCCTGTGCGCAGGCTGTCAAAAAACGTCAAAGGATTGTCTTTCCGCAACTTGTGTGCTATGCTGCGCGATCCCCGCTGTGTGTTCCCCCGCTGTATACCATGCGTCTCCTTGTACTGCGATCCAAAGGAGGGAACCATGCGTGCAAAAGGACTTGGCTTGCTCGCGCGCGCTGCCGTTGTCGCCCTGTTGCTGATCCTGGCTTTTAGTAGCCTGGTCTCCGCCGAGACCGTTGTGCCCGGCGAACCGGGCGGGCGACCGCTGTCCGCTACCCTGACCGGCGCGGCAGAGGTCCCCGGTCCAGGCGATCCCGACGGATCTGGGGCTGCCGTGGTCACGCTCAACCAGGGGCAGGGTATGGTCTGCTTTGACATCGAAGTCGCCGACCTTGACGAAATCACCAACGCACACATCCATGTAGGCACGGCGGATGTCTCCGGACCGGTCGTCGTCGGCTTTGACCCGGTGAACAACGGGCTGAACAACTGCGTCAGCGGTGTCGACCCGGGCCTGATCAAGGACATTCGCCAGAACCCGCAAGGCTACTACGTGAACGTACACACCAGCACATTCCCGGCAGGAGCCATACGCGGGCAACTCTCCAAGTAGTTTGACCCTAGGGAATTCAAGCACAAAAAGGCCTGGGTGTCTCATCCGGGCCTTTTTATTCGTACACTTTATTTGCTCAAATCAGCACATGAGGAGAGCCTATGCAGGAAAAACAGAAGGTCTTTGCGTATATCACCCAGGGCGATTTGCTGTTAGTCTTTACCCATGCCGACTTTCCCGAAGCAGGCATCCAGGTCCCGGCGGGCACGGTGGAACCCGGCGAGGACCCTGTAGATGCGGTGATGCGTGAAGCATATGAGGAGACTGGCCTGGATAACCTGGCGCTGGACGCCTTTTTGGGCGACTATTGCCGCGATATGTCCGACTATGGACTGGACGAAATCCACCACCGCTACTACTATCACCTGCGCTGTCCCGATAGGACCCCTGCAACCTGGAGCCATTGGGAAAGGTCGCCGCACGGGCAGACCGCGGCGGAGCCGATCCAGTTTGACTTCTACTGGGTACGCCTGCCTGACGAAGTGCCTGACCTGATTGCCGGTCACGGGCAGATGATCGACCGCTTGCTGGCACATCTGGGCATGGACGATCATCGGCGGTAGAATGGAGCGTATTGTATACTCGTCAGTTGGTGCGTATAGCCCAGATAGGGATACTTATGAGCAAAGAGCTTGTCAAAAAACAGTTTGGCACACATGCCGCGGCCTATGCCACCAGCGCAGTTCATGCCAAAGGCGCAAGCCTGGCCCGGCTGGTGGCATTGGTAGATCCGCAGCCCCACTGGCACGCCCTGGATGTGGCAACCGCTGCCGGTCACACGGCGTTTGCCTTTGCGCCCCATGTCGCCCAGGTGGTCGCCACGGACTTGACGCCGGAGATGATCGTCGTGGCGGCCCAGGTCGCGGCCGAGAAAGGTATCACAAATGTCACCTTTGAAACCGCCGACGCCGAAGCGCTGCCCTATGAAGACGCTTCATTTGACCTGGTGACCTGCCGCATTGCCCCCCACCACTTTCCACATGTCGACCGCTTTATGGCCGAAGCAGCGCGCGTCTTGCGCCCGCTGGGGATTCTCGCCGTGGTGGACAATGTCGTGCCGGGCGGAGACCCTGCAGCGGATGCCGCCGGTGTTTACATCAACGCCTTTGAAACACTGCGCGACCCCAGCCACCACCGCGCCCTCAGCGTAGACGAGTGGATGGCCGCCTATGCTGCCGTCGATCTGGTTCTGCTGCATGTGGAGACCGCACCCAAACAGATGGCGCTGACCCCCTGGGCCGAGCGCATGGGCGTGACGCCGGACACCCTGGCCGAGTTGCGCCGTCTGCTGGTAGAAGCGCCGCCCGCGGCTGCCGACTTCTTTGCCGTGCAGCCTGCTGGCGATGACCTGAACTTCACCCTGGACGAAGCCATCTTCGTCGGACGCAAACCCTAGGGAGCAACTGCTATGCTGCCGATCCCGGTTTCTGCGGGCTTTCGCATCATTGCCCACCGCGGCGCGTCAGCCTATGCCCCGGAGAATACCCGGCCTGCCTTTGATCTGGCCCTGGCGATGGGCGTGAATGAAGTGGAGTTGGACGCGCAACTCACCACTGATGGCGAGATCGCGCTCTGCCATGACGGCACGCTGGCACGCTATGGGCATGGCGAACGCTCGGTCGAAACGATGGCCTGGGCGGACCTGGCCGATCTGGATATGGGCGCGTGGTTCTCGCCCCATCTCTATGGCGGCACGCGCATGATGACGCTGACCCAACTGTTCGATGCCTATGGCGACGCCTTTATCTATCACGTCGAGATCAAGGGCGCAGCCCCCGGTCTGCCCGCAGCCGTGTTGGATGCGATCCACCAGCGCGGGCTGGCGCAGCGGTGCATCATCACCTCGTTTGCGTATCCCGCGCTGGAGGCGGCGCGGCGGCTGGATACGTCGATCCGGCTGGGCTGGCTGGTGCGCGACCTCACAGAAGAGATATACGAAAAGGCACGAACGTTGGGGCTATTTCAACTTTGCCCGCAGGCCAACGGCGTGACGGCTGACCAGGTGAGCGCGGCGCGGCGAGTGGTCCCTGAGGTGCGCGCCTGGGGGATCAACGGCGAGCGCGTGTCGCATCAGGCCGCCGAGGCGCAGGCGTTGATCCGCCGGGTGGTGGACGCGGGCTGCGACGGCATGACCATCAACTGGCCGGATTGGTTGAGAAGAGAGGAAATCAGTTAATGGCTTGGATCCTTTTGTTCGTTGCCGGGCTGTTTGAGATGGCGTGGGCCTTGTTTCTCAAGCAAAGCGACGGCTTCACTCGCCCTTTACCGACCACGGCCTTTGTCGTCACGTTGGTGATCAGCATGGGGCTGCTGGCGCAATCGCTCAAGACGCTGCCTGTAGGCACGGCCTACGCCATTTGGACAGGCATCGGCGCGGCAGGCACGGCCATTGTCGGCATGATCTGGCTCGGCGAATCGCGTGACCTGCTCAAACTCGTCTCGTTGGCCCTGCTGATCGGCGGGATCATCGGGCTGCGTCTGACCGGCAGCGAGTAGCGAATCCCGCACACCCTGTCTCAAAGCCTCCCTGATTTTTCGCTGGGGAGGCTTTTTTGTTTGGCAGTTGTCAGTAGCCAGTTGTCAGTAGTCAGTAGCAGAACCGCCCCAATCGTTGGTCAGGTATGTTACCCGATGCGTTGGCGTGCTGTGGCGCGCCTGCACATGCGTGAGGTGCATGAAATACCGCCGCTGCAATCTGACAACTGCTCACGCCCTCACTTGACACGACATGAAACGAGTGATATACCTATCTATCATATCGTTTCGTTGTGTCAGAACAGGGGAACGCATGGCGCAAGAACAGATCATCGAAACGACAGACGGTAACTCGCCCGATGATGCCGCCTTGCTCGACGTGGCGGCGCGCCTGTTGAGGGACGAAGACGATGGGTTGACCATGGACCGGCTGGCCGCCGCCAGCGGGGTGTCACGCGCTACGCTTTACCGGCGGTTTGGCAGCCGCCGCGCCCTGGTGCAGCGGTTGATCCGCGAGCGCGGATTGAGCGCCGACGAGTTGCTGGCCCCAGATGTGCGGACGCGCGTTGTGCAGGCGGCGCGCACCGTATTTGGCCGCGATGGGTTTGCCGCGGCCACGGTGGAGCAGATCGCCCAGGAAGCCGGGGTAGGGCCTGCCACTATCTACCGCCACTTTGGCAGCAAGGAAGGGCTGGTGCAGGCGTTTATCCAGGCTAGTTCGCCGCGGCGTGTGCTGCGTGAACTGGCCGCCACACGCAACGGCGATCTAGAGACGGACTTGACGCAGATCGCATCCATCGCGCTGCGCTTTATCCATGACAACCGCGACCTGATTCAGCTTGCGCTGCAGGATGGCAAAACCGCAGGCGCGCTGCGCTCTCAACTGCGCGTAGCCGATGAACGCACAGCGTACATGATCGCAAGCTATCTGGAGCGACAGATGGCTGCGGGCCGCTTGCATCCCGGCGACCCCGTTGAACTGTCGCTCACCCTGTTTGGTATGTTGTTCGGGCGTGCGCTGCTCGGCGACCTCTTTTATGGCCGTCCGTTAGGGGACATAGCCGAAGCCGCACATCAACTGGTCACGCTCTTTCTGCACGGGGCCGCCGTATCAAAAGAACGTGACCCATGACTCAGACTTTCTCAGGCTGGCAGGTGGGGCAGTAGTACACACTCCCACCCATGAACGTCTGCTTGACAATGCTCGATCCACAGGCAGGACAGGGGTATTGCCAGGTTTTGCTGGATAGGAGGGTGCTGTATCCGCCAGGGCAGCCAAACAAGTCGCGTTCGATATCGCGCCCGCCCTGGGTGGTCATTTCACGCAGCGTCTGCCGGACGCTGTGGAACAGGCCGTTGATTTCCTGGTCGGACAGCCGTTCAAGTGTGCTTTTGGGGTTCACCTTTGCGTTGAACAAGATGTCCTGCAGGACGCCGTTGCCAAGCCCGGGAATACGCTGCTCGGTGGCCAGAAGGGGCTTGATCCGGATATTAGGTTTCACCCCGTCCAGCAAGCGCTGGAAATAGGGTGCGTCAAACTGATCGGTCAGCGGGGTGGGCTTTGCCTGGGCGACGAGATAATAGGGGTTCTCGTTTTCCCCTTTCGCAAATGCCCAGATCGCGCCGTACATCTGCACGGTACAGACGAGCGAGGAAGCGTCATCAAAAGTCAGGTGAAGCTGATGCTTGTTGGGGATCGCCGATCCCGCTTCAAAATAACGAATGTATGCGCCGTCGCCGACGACTATCTGCATCTCTTCCGCCGCGATTTCGATCAGGCCGCCAAGTCCCCACGCACCGGTGATCGTCTTGCCTACCAGCCGGTCATGGTAAACCTGGGGGTCGCCAAAGTAGAACGCAAAGCGGTGTGGTGATGAAGCTGTACAGAGATCGTGGATGGTCTTGCCCTGAAGGGTTCGGGCTACCTGATCCGCTATGACGTGGCTTTCAGGTATCTCAAGCATGGGGCCACCTCCGTTTTCTGTGGCTATGGTGACAGGACCCCAATGGACACAGTTTAAGTATCGCGCATTTTTGTTTCGATAGGAATAGGTCAAATGGGAAACGCCCTGGTTCTCGAACGGTTTACACTTGATTTTCAAGACGCGCTGGATCTCTCCCTTGTGGGCGGTAAGGGTGCAAATTTAGGCGAGATGGCGCGCGCCGGGTTTCCCGTTCCACCCGGTTTCTGTGTGACGGTCAAGGCCTTTCAGCATTGGATCGAGCCTGCCGCCGAATCGGTCTATGCTCAGCTGGACGCGCTTGGCCCCGACGATGTGGAGGGGGTGCGCGTTGTGGGGGCCGCGGTGCGCGAACAGTTGGCCGCGCTGCCCATGCCCGCCGACGTAGCCCAGGCCGTGGTCGCCGCCTGGCAGGCGCAGGGCACGGAACACGCCTATGCCGTCCGTTCCAGCGCCACCGCCGAAGACCTGCCCGACGCCTCCTTTGCGGGGCAGCAGGATACCTTTCTCAATGTGCGTACCCAGGACGAGTTGCTGGCGCGCGTGCGTGACTGCTGGATTTCGCTCTTCACCGACCGCGCCATCCTCTACCGGGCCAAGAACCACTTTGACCACCGCAGCGTAGCCCTGGCCGTCGTCGTGCAGCGCATGGTGATGCCTGATGTGTCGGGCATTCTCTTCACCGCCGACCCGGTGACCAATCACCGCGGGCGCATCACGGTAAACGCCAGCTACGGGCTGGGAGAGGCATTGGTGGCCGGGCTGGTGACGCCCGACCTCTACACTGTGGACAAGTGTACGCATCAGGTGGTGGATGTCCAAGTGGGCGACAAGCAGCTTGCGATCCGCCCTGATGCCAACGGCGGAACGGTTCACACCACAGTTGAGGGGGCGGCGCGCAGCGCGCGCGTGCTGGACGATGCCCAGGTAGCGGAACTGGCCGCGCTGGGCACGCGCGTCGAGAGCCACCTCGGTGCGCCGCAGGATATCGAATGGGCATTGGCGGATGGGCAGTGGTATCTGCTGCAAAGCCGCCCCATTACCTCGCTCTATCCGCTGCCCGCGCCGCGGCCTATCGACGACTATCTGCATGTCTATTTCAGCGTCAGCCATGCCCAGGTCATGACCGACCCTATGCCGCCGCTGGCGATCTCGTTCTGGCGGCTGGTCTTCCCCTGGGGCAAGGGAAAAGACCGGCTCGCGGCGAACCCCTATGTTACCTCCGCAGCGGGCAGGCTTTATCTGGACATCACCGCGCTCTTGTTGATGCGCGGGCTGGGCAAGTTGATCCCGCGCCTGCTCGGGGCTATCGCCGATACCCTCAGCGCCGATGCCCTGCGCCAAGTGATGGCGCGGCCTGAATTTCATGTCAACGCCCCGGCGCGGCGCGCACGCCTCAGCCGCTTCCTCAAGTTTCTGAGGCCGATCCTGGCCCGCGCCCTGGCGCTGCTGATCTGGCGGTCGCCCGAAAACGCCGCTAAAGAGATGGATGCCTATGTCGAGCAGTATGTGTCCGCCGCGGCCAGGCGGCTCAACGCCGCCGCGCCAGGTGCGTCCCGGCTGCGTGTAGCACAAGACCTGCTGTCAAGGGTGCTGCTGGATGTGTTTGGCAAGGCTGCACCCTATATCGCATCCGGTGCGCATGCCAAGATCCAGTTGGGCCTGTGGGGCCGCCGGATGGGGCTGGCGGATGATGCCGAGGCCATCGTGCGCGGGCTGCATGGCAACGTCACCACCGAGATGGACCTGGCCGTGGGCGACCTGGCCGACATCGCCCGCAAGTCGCCAGCATTGGTGGAACACCTGCGCAGCCATGACGCCAGGACCGCGCTGGCGACCGCAGCCCAAGTGCCGGGCGGGACGGAATTTACGGCCGCCTGGGATCGCTTTATGGCGCGCTATGGGATGCGCGGCCCGTCCGAGATTGACATCAGCCGCCCAAGTTGGGCCGATGATCCGGCGTCGCTGCTGCAGATGGTAATCGTGAACCTGAGCGCGGAGCCTGGCGCGCACCGCGCTAAACACGCTGCCCTGGCTCAAGCGGGCGAAGTCGCCGCACAGCGGCTGGTGGAACGAGCCTCTCAAGGACCGTGGGGCAGGCTGCGCGGGCGGTTTATACGGCGCATGGCGCGGGTGGCGCGCAATGTACTGCCCGTGCGCGAACACCCCAAGTACCTCCTTATCCAAATACGCGGGCTGATCCGGGCAGAAATCCTGGAGGCCGCCGCACAACTCCAAACGCAGGGGGTCATCGACCAGGTAGAGGATGTGTGGTATCTGGAACTGAGCGAATTGATCGCCGCGCTGGAGCATCCCCACCAGGAACTGCGCAGCCGCATCGCGCACCGCCGCCAGGATCAGGCGCGCTATTGGCACATGACGCCCCCGCGCGTGATGACCAGCGACGGCGAGATCATCACCCCGCAGTACCGCCGGGACGATCTGCCGGAGGGCGCGCTGGCGGGCAGCCCTGTCTCGGCGGGCGTGATCGAAGGCACGGCGCGCGTGGTGCTGGACCCGCAGACCGCGCTGCTGCACCCCGGCGACATCCTGGTCGCGCCCTTCACCGACCCCGGTTGGACGCCGCTCTTTCTCAACGCGGCCGGGCTGGTGATGGAGACCGGCGGGCTGATGACGCATGGATCGGTCGTGGCGCGCGAATATGGCATCCCCGCGGTGGTGGGCGTGCCGGAGGCGACGCGCAAGATTCAGTCGGGCCAGCGCATTCGTGTGGATGGGACGCTGGGCTATGTGGCGTTTGTAGACGGGGAGAACCCGACAGACGCTGTGAAGTAGGACACAGGGGGCATGTGTGCGGGCGCGGCGACAGGCCCGGCAGGTTGGTATAGATTGATGACGCAAAAGGGATATGAGCGACGTTTAGAAAACAGCGCTTATATCATCAAGGCGAAGATCGAGAGGACGGCAGGCCGGGTCTCCCCGCTGCAGGCTGGATCACGCCACTCCAGTTTGCACATCTGCCCCTACTTCCATCCGCACATTATCTTCCGCTTGGCGTTGCCACACAGCCCACTACCCAGGCCCGCCGCCCGCACTTCGCCAACCGATACCAGCCGCGCAGAGGCCGTCGACCTTCCGGCGGTCTCTGCGCGGCTGCTATCGGTTCGACGAAGTGCGGGTTCGGCAGACTGGGCAGGGGGCTGTGTGGCAACGCCAAGTAGAAGCTAGGTGGGGAGGAAGCAGGGGCAGATGTGCAGACTGGGGTGGCGTGAGCCAGCCTGCAGCGGGGAAACCCGGCCTGCCGTTCTCTTGATCTTCGCCTTGATGATATAAGCGCAGTTGTCTAAACGTCGCTTATATCCCTTTTGCGTCATCAATCTAGACCAATCTGCCGGGGCTGTCGCCGCGCCCGCACACATGCCCCCTGTGT
>CAZYQJ010000033.1:10247-17316 GCA_964649925.1 uncultured Litorilinea sp. | reverse complement strand
TCTCCTATGAAATTCCTTTGGGCCTCTTTCTGGTCAGCATCCTGATCCTGGCCGGTGGGTTTAGCCTGGTAGAACTGGTCGAAACCCCGCGCGCCTGGTGGGAATGGCTGTGGCTGTGGATCATGTTCCCGCTGTTCTTTATCTGCATCCTGGCCGAGACCAACCGCAGTCCATTTGACTTGCCCGAAACAGAAAACGAGTTGGTGGCCGGTTTCCAGACCGAATATGGCGGGATCAAGTTCGCGCTCTTCTTCATGGCCGAATACATCAACATGATTACCACCAGCACGATCATGGCGACGCTCTTCTTTGGCGGTTATAAACTGCCCTTTGGGCTGTTCGAAGACGTCATCTGGCTTGGGCCGTTTGTGCTGGCGATCAAGGTGATCCTGCTGCTCTTCCTGTTTATCTGGGTGCGCGCCAGCGTCAGCCGGCCCCGCTATGACCAGTTGATGGGCTTCACCTGGAAGCTCCTGCTGCCGGTCGCGCTGGGCTACATGATCATCACTGCAGTCTTGACTGTCTTTCTTAAGTAGATGTTTCGGCAGATGCCATTGTGCTTGCGTCGCGTGTCTAGATTTATGATCGAAGATAAGGGAAACGCCAAATGGCTTTGAATGACTTTATTAAAGGGGCGGTCGAGATTGGAAAGGCGATGGGGACCACCCTCAAATACCTGGGGACAAAGCCCGTCACGCTGGAATACCCGCGCGATCCTATCCCGCTCTACCCGCGCTGGCGCGGTCTGCACCAACTCCGTCGCTATGAAAATGGCATGGAACGCTGCATCGGCTGTATGCTGTGCGAAGCGGCCTGCCCCACCGGCGCGATCTATGTCGAGGCGGCGGAAAACGACCCTGCCAACCCGACTTCGCCCGGCGAGCGCTATGCGCGCATCTACGAGATCAACTATCTACGCTGCATCTTCTGTGCGGACTGCGAAGAGGCCTGCCCCACCGAGGCCATTGTACTCAACCAGGAGACAGCCCCGGCAACCTTTACGCGCCGGGAATTACTGTATACCAAAGAACAGCTTCTTGCCCCCCGCGAAGCTCATGTGCTCATCCGTCCGGAGTAAAGACGATGACTCTGCCCATCCTCTTTTTCATCGCCGTCGGTGCAGTCAGCCTGGCCGCGGCGATTGGCGTGGTCCTCAGCCGCCAACCCGTACACAGCGCGCTCTTTCTGTTGGTGAACTTCGCCACGTTGGCCGTGATGTACGTCACGCTCGAAGCGCCCTTCTTGGCCGCAGCTCAGATCATCATCTATGCCGGAGGCATCGTGATCTTGATCCTCTTTGTGATCATGCTGATCGGCAGCGAACGGATTGAGACGCGCGCCGAACATCGCATCTGGACGCCCTATGTCGCGCTGCTGCTTGGCATTATCCTGATCGCCAGCATCACCAGCGTCCTTGTGGCGACCCCCGAAGGCACTGCCACGACTGCAGCGATCCAGGGAGGCAACCCGGAGCATCTGGGCTTCACCTTATTCACTCGTTACATTTTGCCGTTTGAGTTGACCGCAGTCCTTTTGCTGGTTGCGTTGCTAGGTGCGCTTCTCCTGGCGCGCCGTGGGCGCGAGAGCACGCCGATGGACAGCAGTCACCCAGCGCAAGGAGAAAGCCGTGGTTCCCACTAGCTTTTATCTCATCCTCAGCGGCCTGCTCTTTACTGTGGGTGCGGTCGGAGTCTTGAGTCGCCGCAGCGCCCTGATCATCATGATGTGCGTGGAATTGATGCTGAACAGCGTCAACCTCACGCTCGTCGCCTTCAGCCGCCACTGGGACAATCTGGGCGGCCAGGTGTTTACCCTGATGATCATGGCTGTCGCCGCTGCCGAAGTTGCCGTCGGCCTGGCGATCATCATCCAGCACACACGGCACAACAGGACTACCAACATCGACGAAGTAAAGCTGCTCAAGTGGTAGCTCGAGGGAAACGATCATGATACAGATCGCATGGTTACTGCTGGCCCTCCCCGCGTTGGGGGCGCTGATCACCCTGTTCTTGGGCAGCCGCCTGGATAGACGAATCACCGGCCTGATTGCGTCCGGCGTGGTTGCCCTGGCCTTCCTGGTGGGCCTGGGCCTCCTGGCCGCCCTGATGGGGATGCCTGCGGAAGAACGCAGCGTCACTGTCCATCTGTGGAACTGGATTATCATTGGCGATTTCCAGGTTCCCGCCGCCCTGTTGATCGACCCGTTAAGCGTCACGATGGTGCTGATTGTCACCGGGGTGGGCGCGCTTATCCACTTCTACTCCATCAGCTACATGGAGCATGATGAGCGGTTCCAGCGCTTTTTCTTCTATCTGAACTTTTTCATCTTTGCCATGCTCCTGCTCGTCCTCAGCAACAGCTTCTTGGGCATGTTTGTTGGCTGGGAAGGCGTGGGGCTGGCTTCCTACCTGCTCATCGGCTTCTGGTTTGACCGTCGCGACGACAGCTATGGCTATTACGCCGACGCAGGCAAAAAGGCGTTTCTGGTCAACCGCGTGGGCGACTTTGGCATGATTGTCGCCATGCTCGCCATCTGGTCGGCGTTGGGCACTCTCAACTTTGTGGATGTCTTTGCCCAGGTTGAACAGAACGCGCTGGCCGTCGGCGCAGCCAACTTCATCTGCTTTATGCTGCTGCTGGCCGCCACAGGCAAGAGCGCCCAGATCCCGCTCTTTGTCTGGCTGCCCGACGCCATGGCTGGCCCGACGCCGGTCTCGGCCCTCATCCATGCCGCCACCATGGTGACCGCAGGCATCTATATGATTGCCCGCACCCATGTGCTGTGGCAGGTAGCCGAACAGGCCGCCATGACCGCCGCCTGGATCGGTGCGCTGACCGCGTTCTTCGCCGCCACCATCGCGCTGGTACAGGTCGACCTCAAGAAGATCCTGGCCTACTCCACCATCTCCCAACTGGGCTTCATGATGTTGGGCGTAGGCGTGGGAGCCTACGGCGCGTCCATCTTCCATCTCACGACGCACGCCTTTTTCAAGGCCCTGCTCTTCCTGGCAGCAGGCAGCGTCATGCACGCCCTAGATGGCGAACTCGACATCCGCAAGATGGGCGGGCTGCGCCACAAGATGCCAGCGACCTTCCGCACCTTTGTCATCGGCGCGGCGGCGCTGGCTGGGATTCCACCGCTTGCCGGTTTCTTCTCCAAAGATGCCATCCTGCTGGGCGCGCTGGTGAACAACCCCTTCCTCTACGCCATCGGCCTGGTGACCGCGCTGCTCACCGCTTTCTACAGCTTCCGTGCGGTCTTTGTGCCCTTCTTTGGCGAGCCGCGCGACCAGCACCTCTATGATCATGCCCACGAAAGCCCGCCGCTGATGACTACCCCGCTGTGGATTTTGGCCGCGCTTTCCGTCTTGGGCGGGCTACTCAACTTGCCCTTTGTGCTGACCATGGAACACTTCCTGGAACCGGCGGTCGGCCACCACGAATCGCCGCTGCTGACGCTGGAACTGCTGACGATTACCCTCAGCGTGATCGTGGCCGTCTTTGGCGCGATCATGGCCTGGGCCTACTACCAGACGACAGAACCGTGGCCGCGACGGCTGGCATCGGGCTTTAGCTGGCTGGAACCAGCATTGCAGCGCCGGTGGTATGTGGACGAGTTCTACTGGAACTATATCGTAGCCCCCTTGCGCCAGCTATCTACCTGGTTTGCCTCTGTCTTTGACCAACGGGTGATCGACGGCACGGTGAACTGGTTTGCTTCGACAAGCGCCCGGCTGGGTGAACAGGCGCGGCGCATCCAAACCGGGGCCATTCCTGCCTATGCCCTCAGTATTCTGGTGGGCGTGGTGGCGTTGGTTGCCTATTTTGTCTTCAGCGCGTAACCTGCGCCGGTCGTGTTTATGCCAATTCGATTCGTGCGCGGCGTTTTGAACGCCCCAGACACAGCGTAGGATAAGATTCATATGTCCTCTATTCCATATCTGTTGTCCATCATCACCTATCTGCCGCTGTTGGGCGTGCTGGGGGTAGCGTTGATCCGGGACGACGGCAGCCGCAAAACCATCGCCCTGGCGACCACCCTCGTGACCTTTTTGGTCAGCCTCCTGCTCTGGTTTCAGTGGGACAACTCGGTCGCCGGAATGCAATTTCTGGAAGATGCTGCCTGGTTCCCAGAGGTCAACATTCGCTATACGATGGGTGTAGACGGCATCAGCCTGTTCTTGGTGCTGCTGACCACCTTCCTGATGCCCATCGCGATTTACTTCAGCAACCTCTATGTCCATGAGCGGGTGGGTTCCTACCTGGCGCTGATGCTGATCTTGGAAACCGCCATGATCGGCGTCTTTCTAGCGTTGGACTTGATCCTCTTCTTCGTCTTCTTCGAGTTCAGCCTCATCCCCATGTACCTGTTGATCGGACGATGGGGCAGCGGCAACCGCGTCTATGCGGCGTTGAAATTCTTTCTCTATACCTTTGCCGGGTCAACGCTGATGTTGGTCGCCATCTTGGCGATCTACTTCCACACCGGAACCTTCAGCGTGCTGGAACTGCAAAACAGCCAGATCACCGGCGCGCTGCAAACCTGGGGCTTTCTGGCCTTTGCGCTGGCCTTTGCCATCAAGGTCCCGATCTTCCCCTTTCACACCTGGCTGCCGGATGCCCATGTGCAGGCGCCGACCGCCGGGTCGATCCTGCTGGCGGGTGTCCTGCTGAAGATGGGAACCTACGGCTACCTGCGCTTTGCCGTGCCCAACTTCCCGGAAGCCGCAATGCGCTTCGGCCCGTGGATCGCCGCCTTGGTCGTCGTCGGCATCCTCTACGGGGCGCTCGTGGCGCTCGTCCAAAAAGACTTTAAGTCGCTGGTGGCCTATAGCTCGGTAGCGCACTTGGGCTTTGTCATGCTGGGCGTTGTGGCGCTCAACCTGCAGGGGGTCAGCGGCGCAGTCCTGCAAATGGTCAACCACGGGTTGAGCACCGGGGCCTTGTTCCTTATGGTCGGCCTGCTTTACGAACGCCGCCACACACGCATGTTGGATGACTTTGGCGGGCTGTGGAAGAGCGTCCCGCTCTACAGCAGCTTCCTACTGGTGGTGATCATGAGCAGCGCAGGGCTGCCTGGTCTCAATGGCTTCATCGGGGAATTTACGATCCTGCTGGGCATGTATCTACAAAACCCGGTCTTTGCGGTCATCGCGGCGCTGGGCGTGATCCTGGCGGCGTGGTACTTGCTAATCGCCTTCCGCAAAGTCGCGCAGGGGCCGATCACCAACCCCGACAACGAGGCGAGCCGGTTGCCCGATTTGCGCACAGGGGAGATCGCCATGATCGTGCCGATGGTGCTGCTCTTCTTCCTGATCGGCCTGTTCCCCAACCTGTTCCTGGATAAGATCAACCCGTCAGTCGAGCAACTTGTCGAAAACCCTGCCATCGTGATGAAGGTTGAGCGCTAAGCCATGCAACCTATGGATCTTCAATTAAACCTGTCTGTCCTGCTGCCGGTCTTCTCCCTGGTCGTCTTCGCCATGGTGGTCATGGTCGTGGATATATTCACCAGCGACGACCGGCCTGGCCCGCGCCAAGCCTTGCCCTGGGTCTCTCTGGCCGCTGTCATCGCGACCGGGGCCATCACCGCCTGGCAGTGGGGCCAACCCACGTCTACCTTCCAGGGCATGGCGACCAATGACCACTTTGCCCTGGCGCTCGATTTCATTGTGTTGATCGCCGCCGCGTTGGGCATCCTGCTAAGCGCCAACTACATCCCCACGATCAGCCGCCAGTTGGGCGAGTATTACACGCTGCTGCTGCTGGCGACGGCAGGCATGATGATGATGGGCACAGCTACCGACCTGATCTCGGTCTTTATGGCGTTGGAAATCTTCTCCCTGGCGCTCTACATCCTCAGCGGGCTGTACCGGTCGAGCCCACGCAGCACCGAAGCCAGCCTCAAGTACTTTCTGCTGGGCGCGTTTGCCAGTTCCTTCTTTGTCTACGGCGCGGCCCTGGTCTACGGCGCGGCGGGCAGCACCCAATACGAGGTAATCGGCGAGATGTTGGCCTCCGGCCAAGCTTCGGTAGGGCTGCTCTACGCAGGCATCGCGCTGCTGATGGTGGGCTTTGCCTTCAAGGTCAGCCTGGTCCCCTTCCACATGTGGACGCCCGATGTCTACCAGGGCGCGCCTACGCCGGTCACAGCCTTTATGAGCGTGGGGACCAAGGCGGCAGCCTTTGCCGCCTTTATCCGCATCTTGCTGGTCGCGGTTCCCACCGAGCAGGCAACCTGGGCCTGGGCGTTGGCGATCCTGGCCGTGTTGACGATGACATTGGGCAACCTGGCCGCGCTGCGCCAGACCAGCCTCAAACGCATGTTGGCCTACTCCAGCATCGCCCATGCCGGATACATCCTGGTGGGGCTGACGCCCGGCACATCCCAAGGCGCAACCGCCGCGCTCTTCTATCTCTTCACCTATGCCTTTATGAACATTGGGGCGTTTGCCATCGTCATCGCCCTGGAAAAGTCCCAAGAAAACGACGCGCTGCAAAACCGCGCCGCAGGCATCGCCGAACGCTGGCCCCTGATGGCCGCGGCCATGGCGATCTTTATGTTCAGCCTCAGCGGTATCCCCCCGCTGGCAGGCTTCTTTGGGAAGCTGTTTGTCTTTCAGGCTGCGGTGGAAGGCGGGTGGACATGGCTGGCCGTTGTGGGGATGCTTAACAGCGCCATCGGCCTCTACTACTATCTGCGTGTCACCGTCTCGATGTACTTCGACAGCCCGACGCCCGAATCGGCCACCGAACGCCGCGAGTGGGGCGGGCTGCGCGTCGGCGTGGCCGTCGCCGCGATCTTCACCATCCTGATTGGCATCTATCCCCCCTTGTGGACGGGTCTCTTCAATGCCGGTCTAGGGGGGTAGCTATCGCCAGCAGTTATATAAATCATATAAAATTAAAAGTGACCGGCGCTTGCGAAGCGCCGGTCACTCGTTTTTGTGCGAAGATTGTCAACTGCGCCGAGATGCATGAATATTGAGAAAGGAACCGGGCAATTTCACCAGGATGCCGGGACAGATGGCAGCCGATCCTCCCCTACTGCCCACACCCCGGCTCCCCA
>CAZYQJ010000033.1:2618-10237 GCA_964649925.1 uncultured Litorilinea sp. | reverse complement strand
GCTACTGGAACTCGATCTTATGATGGCGCATGACCACGCTTTCGGCCAGGCCGATGGCGAACATCATCGAGACCAGGCTACTGCCTCCGTAGCTAATAAAGGGCAGGGTCAGCCCCGTCACGGGCAGCAGGCTCATGTTCATGCCGATGTTGACCACCATCTGGAAAAAGATGATGGCCGCCACGCCCACCGACAGCAGCCGTCCAAAATGGTCTTGGGCCAGGTCTGCAATCCGCAGCAGCCGCCAGATCACAAAACAGAGCAGGGCCAGCACGATCATCGCACCCACCCAGCCCAGTTCTTCGGCGATCACGCTATAGAGAAAGTCGGTGTGGCGCACACGCAAAAAGTGAAGCTGGTTCTGGCTGCCATGTCCAAAACCGCGGCCCATCCACCCGCCGTTGCCGATGGCGATCAACGCCTGATCAATGTTGAATGCCGCGTCGCGGTCAGAAGACGGGTCCAAGAATACGGTGATGCGTTCCCACATATAGCCCTGCATCGTCCCCAGAAACAGCGGGAACCCGGCGACGGCCCCACCCGCCAGCATGAACAACTGCCAATAGCGGATGCCCGCCACCAGAATCAGCGTGCCTGCCAGAAACGCATAGGTCACGGTCATCCCCAAGTTGGGCTGGAGGTAGATCAACGCCAGCGGCCCGGCCAGCAGGACTAACAGAACCAGCAGATACCGCATCTTGTGCATCTGGTCGCGGAACCAACTGAGGTACCACGCCAGGAAGATGACCAACAGAAACTTGCCCAACTCCGTCGGCTGCACCAGGATGCCGCCCACAGAGACCCAGCGCTGCGAACCGCTGCCCTGGGTCTCTCCAAAGAAAAAGACGGCCAGCAGCAGGGCGACGAGCAGTAAAAAGGCAGGTGGAGCCAGCAACTCCAAATGCCGGTAGTCGACCAGTGCAGCGATGATCAACGCCACCAACCCTACCCCGGCAAAGACCGTCTGCCGGAGCCAGTAGCCGCTCAGGTCAACCGTGTTCTAGGTGGCGCTATAGACCATGGCGATGCCGATCCCCGTGAGGAGCATCACCACCCAGAAAAGCGGCCAATCAAAGTTACGCCAAAGTTGTCGTGCAGTCATGACGGCAAATCACACACCCTACAAACCACCAGCCTGACCCCGCTAGCGCCGGAAGAAATCCGCCAATGACTCCAGAAAACTGGGCCGCCGGAAGTCCATCAACGGCACATTGTTGCCCATAATGCGCTGGGCAATGTTGCGATAGGCCTGGCTCACCCACAGCCGCTTGTTGAGCGCCACCGGCATTCCCCGGTCGGTTGCCAGGACGATATGCTTGTCTTCCGGCACAACGCCCAACAAGTCGATCGCCAGAATATCCAGGATATCATCAATGTCGCGCAATTCCCCATTGCGCGACAACTGAGCGTTATAACGATTGACAACCAACCCCGGCTGATGCTTCCAGTCGCGCTCCAGCAGATAGATCACCTTGTCGGCGTCACGCAGCGCGCTCACATCCGGCGTCGTCACGATCAAGACGCGGTCAGCCGGGGCGACCGCGCTTTGAAAGCCATGCTCAATGCCAGCCGGAGAGTCGATGATCACATAGTCGGCCATGTGACTCAGGCTCTTGCAGACCGCCACCATCTGTTGAATGCCGACATCGGCCTTGTCACGCGTTTGGGCGGCGGCGAGGAGGTAGAGTGAATCCACCCGTGTATCACGTACCAACGCTTGCTGAAGTTGGCAGCGCCCTTCCACTACATCCACCAGGTCATGCAGGATACGGTTCTCCAGTCCCATGACCAAATCCAGGTTTCGCAGCCCGATATCCGCGTCCACTGCGATGACCCGCTTGCCTTGCATGGCAAGGGCTACGGCCACGTTGGTGGCTGTCGTCGTCTTGCCGACGCCTCCCTTACCCGAAGTCACAGTAATCACAGTGCCGGGCATAGCGGTTCTCTCCGAGAGACAGGTCTAGGTGGGCGATGAAAAGGCTCGGCCTGCGTTGCGTGCTTCACACTGCATCCTTTGCATTCTGCATATGGCGATTAGCGGCGCAAAATCGTCGGCGCGCCGGGTCTAGCGTCATCCCACGGCTCCACCACAATCCGGCCATCCACAATGCGGGCGATCTCAGGGCGGTCATTCGCGTCCTTCTTCCAGAAGCGAAGCCCGCGCGATTTCTTGGGTTCAGGCGCAATGCTGGTCAAATGAGCAATCCGCAACTGTGTAGGGGCAAAATCCAACGCAGTGACTACCGCCTTGCGGTTGCCGTCGGCCCCAGCAAAGGCCAGCCCGCGCAGCCGTCCCCAGATCATAATGTCGCCGCCGCTGATCACCTGTGCGCCAGGGTTGACATCGCCAATCACGACGATGCTCTCGGTCTTGCGCAGAACCTGACCGGATCGCAGGCTGCCCCGGTGGACAAAATGACCCGGCCGCGCTGCATCGGACGGGCCCACAGCCGGTTCGGGAACTTCATCCAAATCTTCGCTGCTGGTCGAAAGCCCCACCTCCAGCGCGGCCTGTAAGGTCTCCTCTGCTGTCGAGCGCACGATGCCCAGCTTCATCTCATGTGCTTCAAGCAGGGAGCGCAGTTCCCGCAGTTGTGACTCGACCACCAGCCGCGGGCCTGCTTCCAACACCACACGCCCGCCGCGGAAGAAGCCCTCGGCGGCGATCAGCCGTTCTTCCAGCAGTTTGAGCAGGTCGCGCCAATTCCCTTCGCCCAACTCAACCGTGACGCCCCCAGGACGCCCCTTGATCTTGACTGCGTTCAGGGGGACCGGCGGGATCTCCAGCACAGGTGGCGCATCGTCGTCCGGCCCTTCCTGGCCGTCTTGCGAGTGCCCCTCTGCCCCTTCACGCGCGGCAACCGCGCCATTGACGCCTGAGCCATCCTCTGCATGACGCTCGGCAGGCGCGGCCTGATCAGGCGAAGGGGCGCGATCCCCCATCACCGAAACATTCCCCAGCAAGGTGGTCGTCTTGGGCGACCTCGCCTCGCCGTCGTCACCTTCCGGCACAGGATTCGGTTGTTGGGACGACTCGTTCGGCGTTGACATAGCTATTGACTCAGCGCCTTCCCTAAGCGACAATGCCTCTCCTGCCACCTGCCAGACACTCCCCATCGTCGCTAGCGCGGGCTGATCTCGTTGAAATAGGCTTCCAAAATTGTCTTGGCGACGGGTACGGCGACCTCTGACCCTTCGCCTCCATCATAGACAAAGACGACTACCGCAATCTCGGGATCCTCGAAGGGTGCATAGGCGACAAACCAGGCATGGGTGGGCAAGAAATCGTTCTCATCTCGACGGCAGTCTTCCTCCTCCGGGATGTACTCGCAGAACTCCGCGGTCCCTGTCTTGCCTGCCACGGTCACGTTGTCCATGCGCACACCGTAGGCTGTACCGTTGTCGGCAGCCACGGCCTGCCGCATCCCCTCCTGCACGACCTTCACATACTCTTCGTCCAGCGGCAGCGTGCGCGTGATCTTGGGCGTGAAATCGCGCTGCAGCCCGCCGGAGGCATCGGTGATTTGATAAACAATTCGCGGCTGGACGACATGCCCGCCATTGGCAACGGCGGAGGTAGCGACCAAAACCTGCATGGGCGTTGCCAACACATACCCCTGGCCGATGGACATGTTATAGCTGTCGCCCGTCGTCCAGCTTTCTCCGTATAGTTGGCGCTTCCACTGGTCATCCGGAATGCTTGCGCCGACCTCGCCCGGCAAGTCAATGCCGGTGGGTGCGCCATAGCCGTACAACTCCATCCACTTTGCCAGACGGCGCACGCCCAGCCCATTGAACCCCGTCGGCGGATAGCCGCCAGCGGTCATGTAGAAGAAGATGTCGTTCGAAAGCTGCAACGCCTGGATCACGTTGATCGCGCCGTGGGCGATTCCATACTTGTGATTCCAACTCACGAAGCGCTGCGCCAGCGACATATCATCCGGGTAGAAACGGTTGGGCAGATAGATCGGCCCGGCGTCTACCAGGGTGGTGTTTGGCGTCAGCACGCCTTCCTGCAGCGCCGCCGATGCCGTCACCATCTTAAAGACCGACCCCGGCGGATACAGGCCGCCGATGGCGTAATTGATCAGCGGGCGGCGATCATCACGCTCCAACGCCAGATACTCGTCGTTGATGCGCTCGGCAAAGACATTGTTGTTGTAGGAAGGCAGGCTCACCATTCCCTTCACTGCGCCGGTCTTGGGATCCATAGCAATGGCGACCCCCCACGGCGATTCGACCTCATCCATCTTCGCCTGGAGTGCGTCCTGGATCACACGCTGCAAGCGCAGGTCCACGCTCAGGACAAGGTTGGATCCGGACACGGGCTCGGCCACCTCGCCCACCGTGCGGATTTCGCGGCCCAGAATATCGATCTCAATGTTTTTATAGCCGGGAACCCCGCGCAGTTCGCGCTGGTATGAATACTCCAGGCCATTCAGCCCCACGCGCTCGTTAGGGTTGGTATAGCCCTGTTCCCGGTATTCTTCGGCCTGGGCCGCGGGGATCGGCCCCATAAAGCCGACCAGATGGCTGACTAACTCCCCATAGATATACTCGCGCACCGGCACTTCCTTGATGCGCACCGCTTCCAGCCGGTAGCTCTCCTCCGACATCTCAAACGCCTTGATGCGGTCCACCAGGTCGAGGATGGTCACCGGCTCCGATGCGCTACCCTGGCGGCCAATGGCGACAGCCCGCTGCACCAATGCCACCAACCCCGGCATCGGCAGCGGGGTGGAAATGTCCGGCACGACCAGTTTTTGCTGCAACTCCTGGGGAGGGCCATCGTTCGGATAGATAATCTGCGTCGGGCCGGGTACGGTTGTATACTCCAACTCGACCCCAACGCTGCTGACGGTCTTGGCGTAGTCGGATCGCCCCAAGCGCCGGAACATCAACTCAGAGATACGCAGCGCCATATCGGGGTCAGTATCCACCCCCAAGACCCGCAGAATCCGCTCGATCTCTTGAGCCTCCTCATCTTCAGGCGTTTCCGGGTCATCGAACGGCAAATCCTCCGGCACAAGCCCCAACTCAAAACTGGGTTGGTTGCGCGTCAGGATGACGCCGTTGCGGTCGTACATCACCCCGCGCAGCGCAGGCATCTCCACCAGGTCAAAACGGTTGTCGTCGGCGCGCTGGCGGTAGTCTTCGCCTTGCACGATCTGGAGATCATACAGGCGCAGCCCGAGAAAGAAAAAGAGCAAAACCAAAGCTGCCCGGAATAGCAGCATGGACAGCGCTGAGGTGTCACGACGAAGCGACTGAAACATTTGGGATCATCCAATCGCTCATAGGTCTTGGCTCTCCGGCACGCGATTAAGCAGCGGCTGAATCAAGACCATGAGCGTGGTATTATAGATCAGCGCAGGCACAAGGATATTCTGTACCGTGGTCCACAACGGCAGACTGTGCTGCGTCACGCGCAAGTATTGTAACACAGTCAAGAGAGCGAGGTAAGCGGCTCCATACACCGCTGTACCCAGCGCCAGTGCCCCAATCGGAACCAGCACATTAAAGCGCGACAGGGTACGATGCCCCACACCGGCGAGCAGAACCGCGGCCATCAAGGCCAGGCTGGACGCCCCCATCGGGCCGCCGCTGAACACATCCAGCACCAGCCCCCCAATGAAGGCCCAGACCAACCCCGACCGGCTCCCATAGATCAATGTCCCCACGACCAGCAGGATCAGCACCAGGTCAGGCTTCACCCCGTAGATCTTGACGCGTGTGGCCGCGGTCGATTGGAGCAATCCGGCCATCAAGATCAGCGGGATCATCATATAATAGAGCAAACCGCGGTTCACTGCCCACTCCCGCCGTCCGCAGGTCCCGTTTCGTCATCGCCTTCTGGGACATCCGGGGCAAGGCCATCGGCCTCACTCCCGCTGGGCGCTAGATCCTCCTCCGCAGGGGCTTCCTCTTCCGGCGTCACAGGGACCAACAGTTCGGGCACATCCTCCAGCGGGTCAAAGTTCGTGACCACCATCACCAACTCCAAACGGCTGAAGTCCACCGTGGGCCGCACCACTGCCTGCTGAAAAACGTCGATGTCGCGCTGGCGGATCTCCACCACCTGGCCGATAGGGATGCCTTTGGGGAAACGTCCCCCCAACCCCGACGTCAGCACCACTTCGCCGATGCTGAACAGGCCGCTCTGCGGGATGTAGTCCATCACCAAGTTACCGCCTGGCACACCGCGCACGACCCCGTTGAGGCGGCTGCTTTGCAAAATAGCGTTGACCGCGCTGCTGGCGTCGGTGATCAGCAGCACCTTGGAGGTCGAATCGGTCACCGAACTGATGCGCCCGACCAGCCCCTGATCGGTCACCACGGCCATGCCGACCTCGATGCCGTGTGTCGTGCCCAGGTCCAGCATGATGTATTCCAGGAAGTTGTTGCTTTCCTGGCCGATGACGCGTGCCACCAGCTGCGCGCCGCGCAGTTCCAGCCCAGGCCGCGTCTGGGCAAAGCGCAGCATTTCACGCATGAGTTGGTTCTCCCGCTCGACTTCACGCAGTTCGAAGTTCTCAACCAGGAGGCTGTTATTGACCTGTTCCAACTCGGCGTTGCGCTGGCGCAGATTGCGCAGTTCGGTGACAAAGGTAATGGCGTCGCTGACGCTTTCGGTCAGCCCGGTGGCGCCGGTTTGCGCGGGGGAGGTCAACTGAGTAATTGCGCTCTGGACAGGCTGCAGTTGGTCTGTGGCTTGAAGCGCCATCAAGACCAACGCCGCCAGGGCCAGAATCACCAGGCGGATCCCGATATCGCCCAACGACAAGGGTCTTCGTTCAGTATCACGCATAGAAGCAGGGAGTTACACCAGAAAGAATTACCAAGATAAGGCCAAAGACCTATCAAAACAAAGCCGACAGACGCGAACGGATGTCAATGGCTAATGGATGGTGCTTTTGCGCTGCATACTGGTCAGGGTCTCCCGGTAAAATTCCGGCTTTTCCAGAATCATCCCGGTTCCCATCACCACCGCGGTCAGGGGGTTGTCGGCCACGTACACATGCATCCGAGTCTCGTCTTGCAGGCGTTGGGCCAAGCCATGGAGCAAAGCGCCGCCTCCGGCCAGCACGATGCCATATTCCATCAGGTCAGCCACCAGTTCGGGCGGCGTTTCATCGAGCGTGGCCTTGACCGCATCCACAATCACCTGCACCGACCCGGACAACGCCTCGCGAATCTCAACCGAACTGACTTCCACCGCTTCGGGCAGGCCGGTCACTAGGTTGCGGCCCCGCAAGATCATCGTGCGCTCGCGCTCCATCGGGTAGGCCGACCCGATCTCGATCTTGGTGCGTTCGGCCATGCGCAGCCCGATCAGCAGATTGTACTTCTGCCGGGCGTAGTTGACAATGTCCTCGTTCATTTCGTCGCCCGCCACCCGGATCGAGCGGGAGACCACGATGCCGCCCAACGAGATCACAGCGACTTCGGTCGTGCCGCCGCCGATATCCACAATCATCGACCCGACCGACTCGGTGACGGGCAGCCCTGCGCCGATAGCCGCGGCCATCGGTTCTTCCACCAGCCCGGCCTCGCGCGCCCCGGCGCTGATGGCCGCGTCACGCACGGCGCGCTTTTCCACTTCGGTGACGCCCGACGGA
>CAZYQJ010000033.1:0-2608 GCA_964649925.1 uncultured Litorilinea sp. | reverse complement strand
AATCCCAATCACCACACGCGGGCGGGCCGCGCCAAAAGCCCGGTTGCCGTGAACCTTGCCGATGAAATGGTGGATCATCTGCTCGGTCACGTCAAAATCGGAGATGACCCCATCCTGCAAAGGCCGGATCGCAACGATATGCGCGGGCGTACGCCCCACCATCTCCTTGGCATCATTGCCAATCGCCTTGACCTGGTTGCGCCGCCGGGACGACTTATCGATGGCCACCACCGACGGCTCGTTGATGACGATGCCCCGGTTCTTTACATGCACCAGCGTATTGGCCGTCCCCAAATCGATGCCGATATCCAGCGAAAAAAGTCCAAGTAACCAGTCCAGTGGGTTAATCACACACGGTATCCTGTATCTTACCTGCCTACGAATCAGATGCAGCGCTGTGCGCTCTCGATTTCGCCAAGCCGCCGTGCATATATACCCAATGCTGTCAAGCTTGCGCTGTTGAGCATGGTGGATGAACCTGACGCAGGCAGCAGATCGACGGAATTATACCATAAGCGATCGACTGTCAAAAAAGCATCCTAACACCGCTCTATGGTATAATGCCGCGGTGAATGCCTTGACCGCCTTGATTCGCCAGGCCCCTGCCGGGGCAGTGCCCGTGTTGCAAAGCCTGGCGGACGCGCAAGATCAACACCGGCTTTTTCCCGCGCATGCGGGCACAACCGTGCCGGTGGTCGTCGGGGTCAGCGGTGGAGCGGACAGCGTTTGTCTGGTACATGCGCTGCGCCAGGTTGTGCCGATCTGGGGGCTTACCCTGCATGTGGCGCATCTCGACCATGCGCTGCGCCCGGATTCTGCCCAAGACGCCGCTTGGGTGGCCGCGTTTGCCCGGCGCTTGGGCCTGCCCTTGCACAGCATGCGGCTGTCCGCCGACCAACTGGCAGGCCACCCCGGCGGGCTGGAGGCCGCCGCGCGCGCCGCCCGGTATGCCTTTTTGCACGACACGGCTTGCGCGGTGGGAACGACCGGCAACCCAGCGCTTGTCGCCGTTGCCCATCACCAAGAAGACCAGGCCGAAACGGTGTTGATGAACTTCTTGCGGGGAAGCGGGCCTGCCGGGCTGGCCGGAATGGCCTGGGACGCGCCCCTTCCCCACGTCGCAGAGATGCCGGTGCGCCTGGTGCGCCCGCTCTTAGGGGTGCGCCGCGCCGCCATCCTTGCCTATTGCGCCGCCTATGACCTGACCTGGCGCGTCGATGCCAGCAACCAGGATACGGGGCTGCTGCGTAACCGGATACGTCACATCCTCCTGCCCCAGTTGGCAGAGATCAATCCGTCAATCGTGGCCACCCTGGGCCGTACCGCCGATCTCTTTGCCGCCGAGGCTGCCCGCAGCCAGCGCATAGACGAGGAAGCCCTGCAGCAGACGCGCCTGGACGCCGCGGCCCCCTCCCCCGACCGCATGGTGCTCGATGCCGACAGGCTGGCGGCATTGGATCTGGCGACCCGCCGCGGGGTGATCCGTCTGGCCCTGGCCGCGCTGGGGCTGGACCTGCGCGACGTAGGGCTGGATACCATTGACCGGCTGATCGACGCGGCCATCACTACCCCTTACAGCAGCGGGCCGCACCCGCTCGCCGGGGAGATCGCCTGGACGCTTATCGGCGGCGCGCCGCGGCGGCTCTGCCTGCACCGCACCGCTGCGCTGCCTGTACAGCCGGATCACCCGTTCCTGGCCTCGCCCGCCGACCGGCAGCCGCGCCCCATCCCCCTGGAGGGGACGATCGCGACCGGCGCATGGCGGCTGACCAGCAGCCTGATCCCGGTTCTATCGCTGCCACCCGGCTGGCGCAGCAGCGACACCCCCTGGCGCGCCGTGATGGATGCAGAGGAAAGCGCGCAGTTGACGCTGGCCGCAGCCCAACCCGGCATGAAGATCGCGCCGCTGGGCATGGCAGGCAAACAGCGCAGCGTGGGCGATTTGCTGACCGACCACAAAGTGCCGGTCGCCATCCGGTCCGGCTGGCCTGTCGTGCTGGACGGTGCAGGCCGCGTGGTCTGGGCGTGTGGGCTGGCCCTGTCTCACCATGCGCGCATCCGCTCACAGACAGAGCGCGCCCGCATCCTGACCTGGCAGCGGGAAAACGAATGGGCTACGGACAATAGCAGTCACCCTACAGCCATGCACCCGCATCCGGTGTAGACATAGATCCATGTACGGACCGATCATGACGGGCAAACGAACCTTCAACGGGGTCAAACCCCTGACCCACTGGGTCATCTATAAAGGCTATCGCGTGCGCTTTACGGCGCGCGGCGAAAACGAAGTACGCGGCATCCTGACTACGCCAGATGGCCCGGTAGAATTCACCTATCATCCGGCCACACACGCCATCCACCTGCCGGATGCCGTCATCACGGTAGACGACTATGGCTGGGAAGTCAGCCGGGAGGACCGGCCCGGCTCCAGCACACAGACAGAGTAGGTCTAGCTATGCCATCCGCTCAATCGGTCGAACCAGAAGCAGGCGAACCCGTTGTCCTCAAACCGGGCCGCGAAAAGCCGGTGCAGCAGCACCACCCCTGGATCTTCAGCGGCGCGGTACAGCGTCTTCCTCGCGATGCCGAAGATGGCGAGATCGTGGAT
>CAZYQJ010000032.1:14910-17448 GCA_964649925.1 uncultured Litorilinea sp. | reverse complement strand
CCGGGGGCAGCGGCAGGGGATGGTGGGTAAAGCGGGCCGTGTCAATACCGGGTCGCTGCAAACGCACATGATCCACCCCCCATGCCTGTACGCGCGTCAGGCTGCGCGCATCGGGCACGGTGACAACGGCCATGCGCCGCAAAAACGCCACGTTGGGCCTGCGATCACCCACCCCGCTGGCGATGGTATAGACCACCGGGCGGCGCAGCCCCATCAGAAAGGGAAAGGCAAACGGGTCGGGGTTGAAAAAGTGATAGATCGTCTCGTCGTCTGCGCTGCGGCGCAAGCCGGGCAGTTGGGCCAGCCCAAAGGCCAGCCGGGGCACAGGCAGCGGCAGGTGACGGTTCGGGTTGACGTAGACCACCCGCCCGCCAAACCGGCGCTGCAACAGCGCGATCTCCTGCGACAACGCCTCACAGTCGGGGTGGCGCGGGGGGAGGATAGGCAGCAGGTACACGATCTTCATGGGGTGTGCTTCATGACGCAACCGGGTCCGGCGGCAGCGCGCCGATTACGCGCGCGTTCTGCCCCCCCCAGCGACCGCGCAGCCCGTCCGCCAGGGCCAGGCGCACGGCGCGGCTGGCGGCGGCGCGCCCCTGCACAGCCAGTTTAGCGGCCAGCAGCAGCGTATAACACGCCCAAACCGCGCTGAGTAGCCAGCCCGCCAGCCGGTACGACTTGTGGATATAGACAAAACGGTTGCGTACCAGATAGTAGGTATAAAGGGTGCTGCGCAGCGGTTCGGATCGGCCCAGGTTATGATAGGCGCGCCCCTGCCCATCCACCACGCAACGCCAGCCCAGGCGGCGCGCCCGGCGGCAAAGGTCGGCAACCTCGGTGTGAAAGAAGTAGTCCTCATCCAACAGCCCGACCCGGCGCAACACCTCGGCGCGGATCAGTGCCGCCGAGCCGGAGATATAGTCCACATCATAGACAGGCGCGCCCGGCGGCACCTGTGCGATCAAGGTGTTGTGGTGCAGCGCCGGGTCGCGGTTGCCCGCCGACAGGACGGCATGCGGCGGGTCGGCATGATAGATCACTGGTCCGGCCACGCCGACCGACGGTTCGCGGCGCAGCAGCGCGATCAGCCGCTGCACGTCGGCCTCGGCGATGGCAGCATCGTTGTTGAGCAGCAGCACCGGCGCATCGCCCGTGGCCAGCGCCGCCGCCATGCCGCGGTTGGAGCCGCCTGAAAACCCCAGGTTCTTCTCGCTGGCGATCAGGTGTACCTGCGGCGGCAGTTCGGCGCGCAGCCGGTCCAAGCTGTCATCCTGGGAGGCGTTGTCGACAACATAGACGCAGGCGCGCAGGCGCGGCCAGCCGGTCACGGCATGGACACAGCGCAAGGTATCATCGGCGGCATTCCAGTTGAGGATCACGACCGCTACGTCACAGTCATCGCCTGCAAGACCCATCGTTGGACGAACACCCCATCCACGGTATCAGCACGTTCACGGCATCACAATTTCCCGGCCCATTTGACGCGCCTTCGCGACTAACATAGTATAACATGAGGTTTTGGTTCGGCTGGTCATGCGCAGCGAGCGCGTGGACGCTGGCCCGAGCGGGAGCGACGACGATCCGTGCGCGTGCTGCATGTGGTTCACCAATACCCGCCTGAAGCGGTGGGCGGGACGGAATTCTATACGCAAGCCGCGGCCCAGGGCATGGCGAACCGCGGGCACACGGTGGCCGTTTTTACACGCAGCCGGGGCCAGGATGCGGGCTTCTCCGCCACGCGGTCCGATGCGGTCACGGTCTATCGCGCCTGGGCAGGGGACCCCAGCCCTGCGGTGCGCTATGCCGCCAGCTTTCAGCGCGGGACGCTGCTGGCCGCCTTTGACCGTGCGCTGGCCGAGTTCCAGCCTGACCTGGTCCATCTACAACACTTGATGGGGCTGCCGCTGGCGATCTTAGGAAGGCTGGCCGCGGCGCGGCTGCCCTACGTGGTGACGCTGCATGACTACTGGTGGGTCTGCGCCAACGCCCAACTGCTCACCAACTACAGCGGGGAGGTCTGCGCCGGGCCGCGCGGCTATCTCAACTGCACACGCTGTGCACTGGCGCGTGCGGGCAGGTCGGGCTGGCCGCTGGCCCCGGCACTGTGGGGTAGCCTGGCCTGGCGCGGGTCTGCGCTCGCTCACGGGCTGGACGCGGCGGCAGCGCTGATTGCCTCCACACGCTTTGTGGCGGAGTGGCACGCTGCCCACGGCGCGCCGCGCCAGCACATGCATGTCCTGCCCCTGGGCGTGGACCGGCCTGTCGAGTTCCAGCGCACGCGGCGCGGCCCGTCCACACCGCTGCGGCTGGCCTATGTGGGCGGCCTTTCCTGGCAAAAGGGCGTGCATGTGGCGGTCGAAGCGGTGACAGGCATGGCCGACGCCGTCGAGTTGTGGGTCGCGGGGGATGCAAGCGCCGACCCGGCATATGGCGAGCGGCTGGCCGCGCTGGCAGGGGAGAATGTCCATTTGCTAGGACGGCTGGACCGCGCCGGGGTGTGGCGGCTGTTGGGCGAGGTGGATGCGCTGGTCGTCCCTT
>CAZYQJ010000032.1:6012-14900 GCA_964649925.1 uncultured Litorilinea sp. | reverse complement strand
GAGACCTACTGTTATGCGGCGCAGGAGGCATTGGCCGCAGGCGTGCCGGTCATCGCCTCCAATTTGGGGGTGCTGGCCGAAACGGTGCAAGATGGGGTCAACGGGCTGCTGGCACAGCCGGGCGATGCCAGCGCGTGGCGTGCCGCCATCCGCCGCTTGATCGAGGACCCCGCGCTGGTCTCCAACCTGGCGGCCAACGCTATGCCGCCGATCAGCGTGGACGCCCATATGACGCAGCTAGAACAGATCTATGGCGCGGCGGCAGCGCAAAACCGCCCGCCAACGGTGCAAAGAGGATAGGCCGGGCGCGCAGCCGGGCCGGTACAACGAACGCCGATGGACACACCAGTACCCGCCGCACGCTATGCGGCGCATCCCAAATACCGGCTTTGGGCCGCGGCCTGGGCCGCAGTCGCGGGGGTGTCGGCCTGGCAGTTACGCCAGGGGATCGACGCGGGCGCGCTGCTCTTTTTGGGGATCGCGCTGGCGCTTCTGGTCTGGTATGGCCGCGAGGTAGGCAGTACTGTCACGCTGGAAGGGCGGCGGCTGCGGCTGCACCGGCCCCTGGCCGCCGACGCGGTGGTCGAATTCCGCCAGTTGGCCGCGGTCCACCAGGAAGGACGGATCGGTGCATCGATCCTGCTGCACTATCACCCGCTGGCCGCCGATGGGCTGGTGGCGTTGGACAACCTCCGCAGCCTGGCGCTGCCCGCGCTGGTGGATCAAGAGGAGTTGATGGGCATTTTGCAAAAGGAGGTTCGCACATGATGCCCGCGACCCCTACCCTCGTTGTGCAGCCGCTTGGGGTGGAACAGGGCGCAGCGTTGGCGCGGCTGATTGGCCCGCAACTGGCGGCCACGCCCTACAGCCTGCCGTTTAACGAGGAAACGGTACGGCGCGAGGTGTTGGGCGACTCACCGCCCACAGTCTTCCCCGTGCGCTGGCAGCATCACCGGCGGCTGGGCGCATGGGTGGACGGGACGCTGGCGGGTTTCTTGGATGCCGCCGCGGGCCACGACTCCGAAAGCCTGGACCTGCCCGACTACCAGCCCATCGGGCTGATCCGTCTGCTGGCGCTGCCCGACCGCGGCGACCTGGCCGCCGAGATCGCCGCGGCCCTGCTGGATGCCGTCCAGGACTTTTGGCAGGAGACCGGCGTCGGCTATGTCAAGGCCTTTCACCTCAGCACCGGCTATCCCTCGTTCCAGGCGGGCGCGGGGCTGCTGCCCGGTGATTGGGGCGCGCAGGTGCGTGCGCTGACCGCGGCGGGCTTTCACCTGCGTGAACGCTATTACTGCCTCTACCGTCCCCTCGACGACCTGCTGGAGGAAGTGGTTCCCTCCGCCGACCTGAGTCTTGTCCACCGCGGCACACGCCACGACCACCGCTATGAACTCTATTACCGCCGCGTCGAGTGGGTGGCGCAGGCGCGGCTGGTGCGCGTGCCGTTTGGCCTGGGCGAATCGCCGCGCTCGTCGCAGGTGGAACCAGTCGCCTATCTGCCCGATATCCGTGTGGACCCCAAATGGCGGCGGCAGGATGTGGGTAAGTGGCTGCTGCGGCGCGTGATCAACGATGCCACACAGCAGGGCTACCGCCAGATCGCGCTGCATTTGGCGCATCACCATCACGCCGCTATGAACCTCTTTGTCCAGCAAGGCTTTCAGGAGTTGAGCTATCGCGGCTACACGCTGGATAAGACACTAACGCGCTGACATGCCTGCACCCGCCGCTGCCTCGCACCTGCTCTTTGTGACTGGAGAATACCCGCCCCTGCAGGGCGGCGTGGGCGCGTATACCGCCGAACTGGCGGCGGCGCTGGCGGCGCGCGGGCGGCGCGTGAGCGTGCTGACCAGTAGCGCCGGGCAGACGCCGCGCACCGACGCCGGGCCGGTGGCAGTCTACCCGCTGGTCAAACGCTGGGGCTGGGGCGTAGGACGCCTGATCGGCGCGTGGGCGCAGGCGCAGGGCGTGGATTGGGTGCATGTGCAGTTTCAGACCGCGGCCTTTGCGATGCACCCGGCCATCCACTTTGCGCCGGGCGGGTGGCAGCGCCGCGGGCTGCGTGTAGCCTGGACCTATCATGACGTGCTGGTCCCCTACCTGTTCCCCAAAGCAGGTGATGCGCTGCGCCGCTGGGTGACCGACCGGCCCGCCCGCGTCTGCGATTTGACCATCGCCACCAATGAGGGCGACCGGCTGCACCTGGCGGACAAGGCGCGGCGGCTGGCGCGCATCCCCATCGGCAGCAACATCGCGGCGCGGCCCGTTTCCGCCCAAGAGCGGGCGGCGCGCCGGGCTGAACGCGGCTTTGCGCCGGGCGACCTGGTCGTGGGCTATTTTGGCTTCCTCAACCGCAGCAAGGGCGGGCTGGTGCTGGTCGAGACGCTGCGGCAGCTGGTGGAGGCAGGCGAAGCGGCGCACCTGTTGATGATCGGGGAACGCGTGGGCGCCAGCGACCCGACCAACTACGCCTATCTGCAGGAGGTAGAGGCGGCCATCGCCCAACACGGGCTGCAGGGCCGCGTGGTCTGGACCGGTCGCCTGGACGACGCCGCGGTCAGCGCTGACCTGGCCGCATGCGACGTGCTGCTGATGCCCTATACGGACGGGGCGAGCCTGCGCCGCGGCACGTTGATGGCCGCGCTGGCACACGGCTGCGCCCTGGTGACAACCCATCCGCAGACGCCGCTGCCCGAACTGGCGGCGGGCCGCGACCTGCTCTATGTGCCGCCGAATGACGCCCAGGCCGCGGCGGAGGCAGTGCGGCGGCTGGCGCATGACCCTGTGCTGGCCGCGCGGCTGCGCGCCGGGGCGCGAGCCGCCAGCGCGGCCTTTACCTGGGATCGCATCGCCGCGGAACATGACCGGCTGTATAACGAGATCGCCACCAACGAAAGAAGCGGATCATGATCGGCGACTTATCCTGTGCGACCGCAGTCGAAAACGCCATTCGCTGGGCGCGGGCACAGATTGGGTCAGAGGCGTACCCGTTCCGCTGCCTTGCCTTTGTCGAAGATGCCTATGAGATCGCCAATGACATCGAGATCTTTGGCGGCAGCACGGCCAAAGAGTCCGCCGACGGCTATGGGCTGGCCGCCGATGGCCTTCCGCCCGCGGGGGCGTTTGTCTTTTATGACTGCTTTGGGACGCTCTTTGACAGCTATCAGAACTGGGGCCATGTGGGGCTGTCGCTGGGGGATGGCCGCGTCATCCATGCCTGGAACCAGGTGCGGATCGACGGCTACCGGGAGGTCGAAACGCTCGCAGGCGCGCCCGGCTGGACGTCGCCGCGCTATCTGGGCTGGGCCGGGGTGGAGCAAATCTTGCGCGGACACCGCAGGCGGGACAGCGCGGGGTGCGCATGAAGGGACAGGCAGCCAGGATGGATCAGGGCAGCGCGCCCGCGCGCCGCGCAGAACGGTGGGCGCTGGGCGCGCTGCTGGCCCTCTTTTTGGCGATGGCCGCGCTCTATTTTGCGGTGGTCCCACCGCTGGAGGGCTTTGACGCGCCCGCCCATTACGGGGCCGTCACCCATCTGCGCGCCACGCGGCGGCTGCCTGTGCTCAACCGGGAGACACTGCAGGCCTCGTATGAGTTGATCACCCAGCCGCCGCTCTACCACGCGCTGGCGGCGCTGGCAGCCGCGCCCTGGCCGGTGGAACCGACACAGCATCTGGCCGCGTCCAGCCTCAATCCCTACTTTGAGAAGGGGCTGAGCGAGCGGCAGACCGTGACGCTGCCGGGGGCATCCTGGGCGGCACGCGCCCCTATCCACGCCGCGCGCGCTGTCTCGCTGGTGGGCGCGCTGCTGGCCGTGGCCGCGACCTGGCGGCTGGCGCGCACGTTGGTTCCGCAGCCGTGGAGCTTTGCCCTGGCCGTAACGGGCGTGGTGGCGTTCAACCCGGTCTTTCTCTACCTGGCGGTGACGGTCACCAACGACAGTTGGGCTGCGGGCACGGCCGCGCTGACAGTGGCGTTAGCCGCAGACGCTGCCCTGCGTCACAAACCGCCGCGTGCCTGGCTCTGGGCTGGCGCCGCGGGCGGGCTGGCGCTGCTCGCCAAGTACAGCGGCTTTCTGGTGGGGCTGCCCGCGCTGGCGCTGCTGGGGGTGTATGCGCGGCGCAGAGGGATGCAGGCCGCGCTGGCCGCGGCGGGCTGGTCGCTGTTGGGCGGCGCACTCGTCGCCGGGGGCATTTACGGGCGCAACCTTATGATCTACGGCGAGTTGGCGCCGCTGCAACGCATGGCCGAGGTGATCCCGTCGCTCAACCGCGCCGAGCCGTGGCCCTGGGGCGAGGTGTGGGCCACGGCGCCCTGGCTGGTCTGGTCGTATTGGGGCGTCTTTGTGGCGACGATCGCGCCACCCGCCTTTTTGGAGGCTATGGGGGTCTTTATGGGCGTGGGGCTGATTGGGCTGCCGCTGGCCCTGCTGCGCGACAACACGCACACACGCTGGACACTGGCCCTAGCGCTGCTGTGGGCGCTGCCGGTGGCAGCGGCGGTAATCTATTGGACGCGCACCGTCTCCTTTGGCGAACAGGGGCGGCTGGCGCATATCGCCGCGCCCGCCCTGGCGCTGCTGTGGGTGATAGGCTGGCAGGCGTGGCTGCCGCTGCGCTGGCGGCCCCTGCTGCACGCCGCACTGACGCTGGGCATGGCAGGGCTGGCCCTGTGGGGGGCGCACATCCTACATGCGGCCTACCATCTGCCGCCCGCGCTGGAGACAGTGACGCCTGACCGGGTGGTGGATGCCCATTTCGACGGCGGGCCGGTGCTGGTCGGGGCTGACTTCCCCAACGGCGCGGCGCTTGCCCCTGGCAGCCCAATGCCCGTGACACTCTACTGGACATCGCCGCACCCGATTGGCGAGGACTACACGATCTTTCTGCACCTGGCGGACGCGGACAACGATCTGGTCTACCAGTTTGACGGCGTACCTGCGGCGGGACGCCACCCCACCCGCCAGTGGCGCGCGGGGGAAACCTTTGCCGATCCCTACACGGTTGTGATAGAACCAATCGGGCAAGCGGGGCTGGCGACGTTGAGCGTAGGCCTCTACCCGGTGGCGGATGCGGAACAGCGGCTGGCGGTGCGCGACGCGCAGGGGGCGGAGTTGGGGGATCGCGTGATTTTAGCGCAGGTGCGGCTGCATACGGATACAACCACCCCCGCGCCGCCGACGGCGACGCGGGCGCGCTGGGAGAACGGCATCGCGCTGGTAGAGGCGGAGGTGCAGATGGACGCGGCGGAGCAGCCCGCTGCGGTATCGCTGACCTGGCGGAGCGAGACAGCGCAGCAGCAGGAATGGACGCGCTTTGTACAGGTGCTGGACGTCGATAACCGGGTGTTGGCGCAGATGGACGGCGCGCCACAGGCGGGTGCATGGCCCACCTCCACCTGGCGAGCGGGCGAACAGATTGACGAGACGGTGACGCTGATCCCCGCGCCGGGGGCGGCGCTGACGACGTGGCAGCGGGTGGTGGTCGGCTGGTATGACCGCGCGGGTGCGCGCCTGATCTTGGCTGGCCCCCATACGGGCCAAGATATCCTGGTGGTGATGGAACGTGGCGACTAGAGGACGAGCGGCGATCCTGGGGTGCAGCCTGCTGGTGCTGGCGGGCTTTGCGCTGCGCGCTTATCATCTGGACTATCAAAGCCTGTGGAGCGACGAGGGCATCAGCATTGCACGCAGCGCGCTGCCGCTGGGCGAGATGCTGGCGCAGATGCCGGTGGAGCATGTACCCGGCTATTTTGGGCTGTTGCACGGCTGGATGGCGTTGACCGGCGTCACGGATTTTGGGCTGCGCTATTTCTCGCTGCTGCCGAGCGTGTGGGCCATTGCGCTGATCTACGCCTTGGCCGCGGGGTTGGGCAGCCGCCGCGCGGGGCTGGCCGCGGCCGCGCTGCTGGCGACCAATGGCTTTCAGGTCTGGTATGCCCAGGAAGCGCGCATGTACAGTTGGCTGCTGGCGTTGGGGCTGCTGGCGACCCTTACCTTCTGGCGGCTGCTGCACCGTCCCCACTGGGGCGTGTGGGCGATCTACACGATCTCCATCGTGGGCACGGTCTATCTACACTACTTTGGCTTTCTGGTCCCGTTGAGCCATGCCGCCTTTGTCCCCATCTGGTGGTGGCGCGGGGGCGACCGGCGCGGGTTGATCTGGTGGGTGGGCGCGGGACTGGCCGCGGCGCTGGCCTTTGCGCCCTGGATGGTGCGCGCCTGGGCGCTGCTGGGCTTTGAGGGCTGGCGCCCGCCGCTCGACCCGTCGCAAGTACCCTGGCTGCTGCTGCGCGCCTATACGGTGGGCGAGACGATGCCCTCCCCCTGGGACCGCTGGCTGCCCTGGGTATATCTGCTGCTGGCAGGCGTGGGGCTAGCGCTGTGGACGCGGCGGCGACGCATGGCCGGGCTGTTTCTGGGCGCCATGCTGCTGATGGCGTTGGCCGTGGTCTGGCTGCTGGTGGTGCGCCAGCCCGATTTTCATGTGCGCTACCCCATCTTTATCAGTGTGCCGCTGCTGGTGCTCGCCGCCGGGGGGGCCGCACCCCCGGAACGGTCACCGCAGCCGGATGCAGGGCGCGAGGTGTGGGCCGCGTTGATCGGCGCGGGGGTGCTGGCTGCGTTGGTGGTCGCCAACGGTGCCGCGCTCGATCGGCTCTATTGGGATACGTCGCTGCACAAACCCGATTTTCGCGGCGCGGCGCAGACGATCCAGGCGCGTATACAGCCGCAGGACGTGGTGCTGGTCGATGGGCCGGACCCCGACCGGGTCTTTACCCTCTACTATGATGGCCCCGCGCCCGTGCATGACCTGCGCGGCCTGGAAGGGGCAAGCGCCGAGGAGGTGGATAGGGTGCTGGCCGAGGCGACGGCAGGCCGGTCTACAGCCTGGGAACTGCTCTACTTTCACACGCCGGGGCTAGTGCAGGTATGGCTGGCGACGCACGCCTGGCCCGCCGCGCCCAGCGACCACAACGGCATCCGCGTGCTGGCCTATGCGCTGGAGCGCGGGCCGCTGGTCTCACGCCCGCTCGACGTGCCTTTTGGCGATTCGCTGGTACTGGCCGAAGCCGGGGTGGAGGGTCCGCACGCCGCGCCCGGTGCGTTGGTGCGTGTGACGACGCGCTGGCAGGTGGTCGCGCCGCCGCCCGACCTCAAGTTCAGCCTGCGCTTGATGGGGGCAGCGGGCGAGGTGGTGGCGGCAGATGACTATGTGCCGCAAGGGTGGTTTGCGCCCACCTCCACCTGGGCCGTGGGTGCGGACGCTTTTGACCGACACGCGCTGCGCGTGCCGGATGATTTGGCATCCGGTCGCTATGCCGTTACGCTACGGCTGTATGACCCGCTGTCCGCCCTTCCGGTCGAGACGCCTGCGGGTCAAGATGTGGTGTTGGGTGAGATCGAGGTCGTGCGCTGAGGATCGGTCGTTGAGACGGCATAGACAGGGTGCGGGATGCGAACAGGGATGGCCGCGCTGGGTGCGCCCGGCGCTGCTGGCGATTACGCTGCTGGCGCTGGCGCGTGCTGCCTGGGCGCTGGACGCCAAAAACCTCTGGTGGGATGAGAGCCTGAGCCTGCAGCGGGCAGAATCGCCCTGGCTGCGGCTGCTGGCAGGCCAGTTGATCCTCTACGATGGGGCGGGCGGCGAACTGGTGACGCATGACCAGCACCCTTTCTTCTTCTTTGTGCTGCAGGGTATCCTGGTGCGGTTGGCGGGTACGAGTGAGTTTGTGCTGCGCTGGGTGTCGGTCATGGCGGTGACGCTGCTTGTCCCGGCGGTCTGGGTATGGGGGCGGCTGCTCACGCGGCGCGGGGTCTTTGCGCCGGGCGCGGCACTGTGGGCGGCGCTGCTGGCCGCGATGCACCCCTTTTTTCTCTGGTACGGGCAGGAGGCGCGGCCCTATGCGCTGTGGGCGCTGATGGCGCTGATCAGCACCTACTGTCTCACGCGCGCCACGGAGGAGGTCGGGCGCTGGTGGTGGGGCTACGCGATCACGCTGGGCATGTTTCTCACCAGCCACTATTATGCGGTCTTTTTGCTGCCCGTGCATGGGCTGCTGTTGGGGATATGGCTGTGGGGGCGCAGCCGGGCATGGGCGCTGACGGCGGGCGCGCTGGCGCTGGCGCTGGGCGCTGGCATCAGCGCATTTGCCTACTGGGCGATCATCATCCGTGACCGCGGCGGGGCCAATTTTGACGACGTGGCCTGGTCGATCCTCCTGCCCGACCTGCTCAACGCCTTCAGCCTGGGGCTGAGCGTGGACATTACCGACGTGTGGCGGCTGGACCTGCTCTTTGGCGCGGTGGCGCTGGTGGGCGTGCTGGGCAGCGTGCGCGCGCGGCGTGTGTTGGCGGCAGGCGGCTGGCTGGCCCCGGCGCTCGTCGTGGGGCCGGTGGCGATGCTCGGCGTCGCCATGCAGGTCTACCCTGCCTACATGAACGCGCGGCACATGAGCCTGATCGGCGGGGGCATGATCCTGCTGCTGGGCGCGGGGCTGGCCTGGGTAGGACGCTGGCAGCGCGCCGCCGCTGTGCTGGTGGCGCTGCCGCTGCTGGCCGGGATGGGCTACAGCACGTACAATTACTTCACCGTCGAGACCTATGAGAAAGACGACTTCGCCGCGCTGGGCCGCTATCTCGACGGGCGGCTGGCATCGGGCGACCTGATCTTGCTTAAATCGCCCTTTGCCTGGCGCGTCTTTGACTATTACCTGCCGCTGCACCATGTGGACGCGGCGCGGGCCGCCGGCGCGCCGCTGGCCTATTATGGCGTGCCCCTGCTGCGCAGGGGGTGGGCTGACCAGGATGCGCAGATGGCACAATGGGCAAGCCAGGCGCGGCGCATCTGGTTTGTGCGATCCAATACCCACCCTTACGCTGACCC
>CAZYQJ010000032.1:0-5912 GCA_964649925.1 uncultured Litorilinea sp. | reverse complement strand
GCCAGGCGCGGCGCATCTGGTTTGTGCGATCCAATACCCACCCTTACGCTGACCCCGACAGCCGCGTCGAACACTGGCTGGAGGAGAACCTGTTCCAGGTGCAGGAGGTGGGGTTCTTCAGCCACTCATCGCTCCAGGCGCGCCTCCTGCTGTCCGAAGTGCCTGTCTATGAGGAGGTGCCGTCAGCACTGACCGCATCGCTGGGGGTGGTGTTTGGCGACCTGATCGGGCTGGCAGGCGTAGAGGTCGGGCAGGCGTACACGGATGACCTGGCGCAGCCCGTGACGATCTACTGGCAGGCGGCGCAGCCTATCACCGACCACTACAAGTATGTGCTCAAACTGGTCGAGGTGGCGGAGGACGGCACGCCCGTCGCTGACCTGGCCGTGACCGAGCGCGAGCCGTATGACGGCGCTATTCCCACGATCTACTGGGGGCCGGGGCAGACGATTGTGGAATATACCGAACTGCCGCCAACCGAGTGGCCGCAGCCTGGCAGCGCGGAGTTGGGGCGCTACCGGCTGGCGCTGCAGGTCTACCGCGCCGACACGTTGGAAAAACTGCCGGTGACGCACGCCGCGGACGAGGGCGTGACGGTCGCGGCGGACGGGCAGACGCTGCTGCTGCCCTATCTGCCTACGGAGGGCAGGCCGTAAGTTACAATGTCGCTGGAACTCCCTGCATTGGAAAGAGTGGAGAAAAGAGGCGCGCACGCACGCCTGCGGGCGCAGCCGCAGGCCGCAAGTTGGATCGACCGCTTTGGGCTGTCCGCAATCCTGGTAGGCTTTGTGCTGATGGGGGTGTGGTACAGCCTGGCGGTTCCGCCTTTCGAGACCCCCGACGAGGTCTATCACTACGCCTTTGCGCGCCATCTGGCGCAGGGCAACCCGCTGCCCGTACAGGACGCGCAGGCGACCGGCCCCTGGCAGCAGGAGGGCAGCCAGGCCCCGCTCTACTATTGGGTAGTCGGGCGGCTGACCGCATGGATCGACCAGAGCGATTTTGATCAGGTGGCGGTCTTCAACCCCCGCTCTAACATGGGCGACCCGCTCTATCCTGGCAACAAAAACCGCATGTTGTACAGCGCGGCGGACCGTCCTTTGACCGGGACCAACCTGGCGCTGCATGTGGCGCGCTGGTTTTCGGTGGCGTTAGGGGCGTGGACGGTCTGGTGTACGGCGCAGACGGCGCGCCTGGTGGTGGGCGCAAACGCTCGGCTGGCGCTGCTGCCGCCGCTGGTCCTGGCCACAATCCCGCAATTTGTCTTTATCAGCGCGTCCTGCTCCAATGACAACATGGTGATTGCGGTCAGCGCGACCACCATCCTGTGGCTGGCGCGGCTGCTGCGCCGCGACCCTGCCACAGCGGTGGCCTGGTGGGAATGGGGCGTGCTGGGCGTGCTCTTGGGGCTGGCCGGGCTGAGCAAGTTGCAGGGGTTGGGGCTGTGGGCGCTGGCCGCGGGCGTGGGGCTGGCGATGGCCTGGCTGCGCCGCGATCGGTGGCTGCCGCTGCGAGCGCTGCTGCCTGTGGCGCTGCCCGCCCTGGCGATTGCAGGGTGGTGGTACTGGCGCAACGTCACGCTCTACGGCGACTGGACGGGGCTGGCGCACCTGATCAGCATCAACGGGCGGCGGGCCGAGCCGTTGGAATGGGATGAGTTCTGGCTGGAATTTCGCGGGCTGCGCTATTCGTTTTGGGGGCTGTTTGGCTGGTTCAACCTGCTGCTGCCCAATTGGGTCTATCTGGTGCTGGACGGCGTGACGCTGTTGGGGGTGGCAGGCTGGGCCGCTGCGCTGTGGCAGGGACGGCACGACGGCGGGCCGCAGCGCGTGCGGCTGCTGCTGACGGCATGGGCGATCTTCTCGGCGCTGCTGGTGATCTACTTTACGACGATCGCGCTGGGCAGCCAAGGGCGGCTCTTCTTCCCGGCCATCAGCGCTGCCGTGATCCTGCTGGTGATAGGGCTGGAGCAGGGATGGGGACGGCTGTCGCGCCGTGCCGCCAGTTCGCTGCGGCTGGCGCTGCCGGGGCTGCTCGTCGCCTGCACGATCTATGCCGGTGCAGTGATCTTCCCGGCAAGCTATGCCGCGCCGCGGCCCGTCGCCGCGCTGCCTGAAACGGCGCAGCCCGTCGATCTCACCTTTGGCGACGACGAGGTAATTGAACTGCTGGCGGTTGACCCGCCCAGCGGGCGCTACTATCCCGGTGAATGGGTCCCGGTGACGCTTTACCTGCGCGCCCCTGCCGCGCTGCAACAAAACTACGAACTCTTTATCCAACTGCTGGACGAGCGCGGCGAGGTGGTGGGCAACGTGACCACCCATCCCGGCTGGGGCCGCAACCCCACGCGGCTGTGGCAGCCGGGCGCGATCTACGCCGACGGCTATCAGGTTCAGGTGCGGCAGCGCATCGACGCGCGTTCGCCGCTGCTGGCACGCCTCTATACAGGATTTGTGGACCCCACGAGCGATGACCTGTCACCGCTAGCGGCGCGCAATGCGGCGGGCGAGGTCGTGACTCCCTTTGTGGCGTCGGTGGCGCTGTTGCCCTTCTCGCCTGCCCAGGCGGTGGACTACACCCTGGAGCCGCTCACGGTGCGCTTTGGCGACGGGCTGGCGCTGATGGGCGTGCAGATGCCCGCCACGGTCCAGGCCGGAGAGACCTTGTCGGTGACGATGCTGTGGGAGGCAACCGAGCCACTGAGCACAGACCTGACTGCCTTTGTGCATCTGTTGGGGGCAAACAGCGCGCCGCTGGCGGGCTATGACCAGTCGCCCGGCGGCGACCGCTACCCGACCCATGCCTGGCTGGCGGGTGACCGCGTGGTGCAGACGATGACGCTTGCCGTTCCAGAGGATGCGCCGCCCGGCGTCTACACGGCCTGGGTAGGTGTCTACCCTGCGCACAGCGGCGGCGCGGAACGGCTGCCTGTGACCGAGGCAGGGGGGCGCCAGCGCGCACATCAAATGGTGCGGTTGGGCGACGTGAGGGTTGGCGGTGAGTAAGCGCAAAAAAGCCTGCCGCTGTACCCGTGGGTACAACGGCAGACGAAGCGACGTTCAGCGTGCCTACGTTGTCAGAGGCACGCGATCCCTGGCGTGTGAAACAACTAGCGAGTGATCCGGTTCCAGGAGTGCCGGACGGCATCCTTGACATCATCCCAGGCACTGTCCTGGTGGCGTGACTCCCAGTCACGCCGGATGTCCGGCTCAACCTGGCTCCACTCGCGGCCCCGGTACTCAGGGCGAGAGGCAATCGAGTAGCCGTAACGGTAGGCGGGTTCGTAATAGCTGAAATCACGTCCCCGGCTGCCAAAAGTGCTGGTGTAGTGGGTGTGGAAGTCGTCGCGGAAGCGGTCCCAGTCCTGAATATTCTGGCCGCCCAACTGCTCAACCTCCACGTCGGTGCGGCGCACGCTGTCCTGGATCTTCTCCTGACGGGTGTCCACATCCTTGCGCACGACGACCTCTTCGACGACGCGCGCGTCCTTGCTGACGACAGCCTCTTCGTCATGCTCCCGGACCTCGATGGTCTGGTCACGCAGTTTAGCGCGGTCGGCGTCAGTGATAGGCCGGTCGGCAGGGCGGCGTTCTACATGCACCTGCTCATCGCGCAGGTTGACCGTCTCCTCAACCGGGGTCTCGGTGACATGGGTGCTCACGCGTACGCCGCCGCGTTCTACCTCACGTTTGCCCACCCGCATCTCTTCCTCGATGATCGGTAGGCTGGCTTCTTCACCGGTCTCGATATTACGCCGCTGCGCCTGCGCGCCGCTCTGGGCTGTGCGTGAGCCGCCATCGGCGAGCCCCCAACTCCGCATGCGCTCATTCAAGTCGATAATGTTGTGGCGGCTCATGATGTCCACGGCATTGTCAATGCGCTGGTCCGTGGTCGCTACGGAGACAAGCGCATGGCCGCGGTGCAGCGCCTCCTCATAACCCTGCGCGTCGCTGCGCGGCACGCCCAACGACTGCAACATCGAAGTTGCGCCGCCATCGGCCCACTGTGAGCGCGAGCCGTCCGCCAAGGACGGTTCATCCTCATACCATTCGCGCAGTTGGCGGCTGGATGAATCACCCAACATCAAGCGGATATCGCTGCGGCTAAAGCCGTCCTGCACCAAATCGCTGACCACCTGCTGGGCTTGCGCCTGTGCTTCATAGAGTCCTACTGCGGTCTTACCCATTGTGTTTCCCCCTAATTTCAAAGAGTCTGTCTACGTCTGTCGTAATCTGCCCCAGACCGGATACACTACCTATGCCTGGGCAGCTGGCCCATCCGGGCCGGGAGGGTGACGCGTCACTGTCACCTGCTCGCGCTGTAACTGTACAGCCTCTCGATGCTGCACTCGCTGGCGCAGGGTGGTGACATGGATTTCCTCGCGCAGCAGCAGCCGTTTTTGCACGACCACTACTTCCTCCATCACGGGGATTACCAGAGTGTCACCCTGGTAGTGGACCGTCTCCGGTTGTTCCAGGTAGCGTTCGACCGGCACACGTTCCACCTGCACGCGGTCGCGCAGGAGCGGCACATCGATCCACTCGTCGGCACTCTGCACCGTCTTCTGGATACGTACCCGGCCCGTTTCGACCTGACGTTTGGCGACATGCGCTTCTTCGACCACCACCGGGATCACGGCGACGATATGGCCGTCCCCGGCATTGTCAAGCGCCACCGTTCCCTCGTGGAGTTCGCGCAGGCTCAACGGCAGGAAATAGCTGCCGTCGTCGCGCCGCCGAAGCATGTCGACGGGGGCCTGCACGCGCTGGCCTTGATTGAAGGTGATCAGCACTTGCGCGCCGGGTTCATGTAGGGCGTGCGCTGGAGCCGTGCCGCGCACGCCCTCGCTGTCGAGTACCGTAACCTGCCCGACTTCGCCTAGTTCCGCCATATTGCCTCCCCCTCCAGCACCCTCGGCCCCAAAAGCCGATTAGGGACTAGAAGAGCCAGATCAGCAGGGCAATCAGCGCCAACACCACCAACAGCCCTAGAATGATCGCGCCCCAGTTGGTGCCAGGTTCGGCGATGTCCCTCCGGGTCGTGTCGGCAGGCATGGTGTCTGACTGGCGGAACGTGCCGGAGTCACGCGTTACATCGGTCGCGGTGGCGCGGTCGTTGTCAAAGACCTCCACATTCGACTGGCCGTCGACAGCCGTTGTATTCGCGTTGGTCGTTCGTTGTGTTTCTCTAACGTTTGCCATCATTCTATCCTTTCATCTATCTGCTCTGAGGCCGGACAGCCGCAGGCGTACCGTGCGAGCCAGGGTCTGGTGTCGCTACTAGCAGACAGCATAGCGATTGACAGGTTTCCCGGCTAGCTATCACGATACAGACAGTTGGGGGGTAAAAGGATACATAACGCGTAGGTCACCGGCGGTGCGGTGCCGCGGCCCAAACAAAAAGCAGCGGCGCTGACGCATCAACACCGCTGCTTTCAGTTAATCTCTGTTCGGGTGAAGCTGAAGGAATCTCAAGCTTGGCCCCTCCCCTTACGGAACCAGGAGCGCAGGTCCGCTGTGCTGGCCGATTAGATCGGCCTGTTCGTGCGGCAGCACCAGCGTGCCACCACCAAGCGCGGCCAGCGCCGCCAGCAGGTCATCCCGCGACCGTGTCACGGACAGAATCGTGACGCCTGGTTCGCCCTCTTCGGACTGGGCCTCGACCCTGCGCCGCACCGCTTGCTCCAGTTGGGACGTTCCCGACGGCGCATCGCCCACGTTCCAGACCACGACGCGCAGCCGCGACGGTTCAGCACGCGATAGCCGCATCGCCAGGTCTAGGGCGCGCTGGGCAGCAGCAGACCCGGTGTAGACCACAGTCAGCGGGTAGCGCAGCCCCTGTTCCTCGCCTGCAATCAGCAGGGGACGCTGCGTCTGGTTGACCAACGACTGCGCCGTGGATCCGATGCCTTT
>CAZYQJ010000031.1:9454-17478 GCA_964649925.1 uncultured Litorilinea sp. | reverse complement strand
AAGAGTACTAGGGAGCGGTCGCCTATCAGCGCTTTCAATCCGAGCTGCATCAGTGCAAGCCCTTTGATTCGCGGCCCAGTTCGCTACCCTCCAGAGTTTCGACCGCAGAGACAGAGCAAGTACAGGCTTCATCTCGAGCTGCACAGAGCATGGATTCTACTGTGGAGGCAAGTAGCGGGCAGCTGGCCGGGTAGCTCATTGTAGCTGGCGCGTTTCGCGCCCCAGCCGGGCTCAGGAGCAGAGCGTACAAACGGTTACTTCCGTCGGTTATTAGAAGAGGCTCTCTCACGCTACGTGCCCAATCTTGGAAAATGGGCCTACCCGCATATTGACTTAAAATAAATCTGATCTATACTGATCGCCATCTGTAATGTACGGCGGGTCATTACATTTTTCGCCACCCCATTTTCCTCTTATATGCCTGTGGCGGCACCCATCCTGATCCCGGAAGGGTTCGACTAGCGGATCGATCGTATTTCCTAACCATCCTGATAAGCCGGCTCTGAAGCCGGCTATTCTGGCTTTCTGATCCTATAAGCAGGCATAGTTCAATGCGGAATAACGCTTCCTCTCAGAGCAAAAGAAGCGCTGGCTCGGAGGGCGCCGGTACCCAGGCGGCAGCAACCAGCACCGAACCCAGCCCCTTCACCGCGCCGGCCATCAACCTGCCCAAAGGCGGCGGCGCCATTCGCGGCATGGGCGAGAAATTCGCTGCCAACCCGGTCACAGGCACCGGTTCCATGTCCGTACCCATCGCCACCAGCCCCGGCCGCGCCGGCTTTGGCCCACAACTGGCGCTCGCCTACGACTCCGGCGCGGGCAACGGCCCTTTCGGTTTCGGCTGGAGCCTCTCACTGCCGGCCATCACCCGCAAGACAGACAAGGGCCTACCCCGTTACAACGACGCGGCCGAGTCTGACGTCTTTTTGCTCTCCGGCACAGAGGACCTGGTCCCGGTGCTGGTGCAGAACGCTGCCGGTGAATGGGAACCGGAAACGCTCCCCCCGCACACGGTTGGCGGCCAGACCTACAATATCAAACGTTACCGGCCCCGCATCGAAGGGCTGTTCGCCTGCATAGAGCGCTGGACCGACGCCGCGACTGGTGAAATTCACTGGCGTTCAATCAGTCGTGACAACATTACAACGCTCTATGGCAAGGACAACGATTCTCGTATCTTTGATCCTGCCGACCCGGACCCGGCCCATCCGACACGCATCTTCAGTTGGCTTATCTGCCAGAGCTATGACGACAAGGGTAATGCCGTCATTTATGAGTACCAAAGTGAGGATTCGCGGCGGATTTTTGAGGATCAGCAAGGTCAATTTGTTGCACGAGCACACGAGCAAAATCGCAGTGAGGCCAGCCGGTCTGCGAATCGCTATCTGAAGCGCATCAAGTATGGCAATCGTGTGCCGAATCGCGACACTGTGACTGGGCAAGCCATTGACCCGACTCAGCTTCCAGACGATACCTGGATGTTTGAGGTGGTCTTCGACTATGGTGAACACGATACCGACGCCCCGGAGCCGAACGACGACGACGGCTGGCCGTGCCGCAACGATCCATTTTCGACCTACCGCGCCGGCTTTGAGGTTCGCACCTACCGCCTCTGCCAGCGGGTCCTTATGTTCCATCACATTCCCGATCTATCACCCGAGGAAAAGGGGTACGACGGCCTGGTGCGCTCCACCGACTTTGAATACTCCCATGAAGTAACGCCAGATGCCGCCCGCGACCCAATTTACTCCTTCCTGCTGTCCGTCACTCACTGTGGCTACAAGCGCAACAACGATGGCTACTTGAAACGCAGCCTGCCACCGGTTGCCTTCGAATACACCCAGCCCATCGTACAGGACGTCGTCGAGGAGGTGGATTCCGCCAGCCTGGAGAATTTGCCGGCCGGGCTGAACGGCGGCTACCAGTGGACCGACCTGCACGGCGAGGGCCTTCCCGGCATCCTGACCGAGCAGGGCGGCGCCTGGTTTTACAAGCGCAACCTGAGCCCGACCAACGTCCGCGACCATAACGGCGCCCGGCATGTGGAGGCGCAATTCGCCCCGGTCGAGCTTGTGGGGGACAGGCCAAACCAGTCGTTGGCCGCCGGGGCGCAGTTCATGGACCTGGCCGGTGATGGGCAGCCTGACCTGGTGGTGCTTGATGGCCCTCTGGCCGGTCTCTACGAACACGATGACGGCGAGAGCTGGGGGCCTTTCCGGCCATTCACAGATCGCCTAAGCCGGGACATACGTGATCCCAATTTGCGATTTGTTGACCTGAACGGCGACGGCCACGCCGACGTCCTCATCACCGAGAACGATGTCTTCGTTTGGCACCCGTCGCTGGCCGAGGCCGGCTTCGGCCCAGCTCTGCGCGTGGCCCAGGCATTGGATGAAGAAAAAGGCCCGCGCTTGGTCTTTGCCGACGGCGAGCAGGCTATCTACCTGGCCGACATGTCGGGCGACGGTCTGACCGACCTGGCCCGCGTGCACAACGGCGAGGTGTGCTACTGGCCCAATCTGGGCTATGGCCGTTTCGGACCGAAAGTCACCATGGACAACAGCCCCTGGTTCGATAATTCTGATCAGTTTGAGCAGCAGCGCGTCCGCCTGGCTGACATTGATGGAAGCGGTAACACCGACATTATTTACTTGCACCGTGACGGCGTGCGCCTCTATTTCAATCAGTCGGGCAACGGCTGGGGCCTGCCTCAGACATTGGACATTTTCCCCCAGGTTGACAGCCTGAGCGACGTGACCACGGCCGATCTGCTGGGCAACGGCACGGCTTGCCTGGTCTGGTCCTCTCCTTTGCCCCGTGACGCCCGACGGCCGCTGCGCTACGTTAACCTGATGGGCGACGAGAAGCCACACCTGCTCGTGCGCACGGTCAACAACTTAGGTGCGGAGACGCGCGTTCACTATGCTCCCTCAACGAAATTCTATTTGCAGGACAAGCAGGACGGCCGGCCGTGGATCAGCCGCCTGCCCTTCCCTGTCCATGTCGTCGAGCGGGTCGAGACCTACGACCATATCAGCCGTAACCGCTTCGTTACTCGCTATGCCTACCACCACGGCTACTTCGACGGCGAGGAGCGCGAGTTTCGCGGCTTTGGCATGGTTGAGCAGTTCGACACCGAAGAATTTGCTGCGCTCACCGCCTCCGGCCAGCTGCCCCCTGGAGACAACGAAGACCCCGCCTCCCATGTCCCCACCGTGCTCACGCGTACCTGGTTCCACACCGGCCTCTACCTCGGCCGCGACCATGTCTCACGCTTCTTCGCCGGACTGCTCGATGAGGCGGACAAAGGCGAATACTACCGCGAGCCAGGTCTTGATGACGCGCAGGCCGCGGCGCTGCTGCTGGACGACACGACGCTGCCCGATGGTCTGACGCTCGACGAGGAGCGCCAGGCCGCCCGCGCCCTGAAGGGGATGATGCTGCGCCAGGAGGTCTATGCCCTGGATGGGATCGGCGCCAGCGCCGATTATCCCCACGGCCACCCCTACACCGTCGCCGAGCAGAACTTCACCGTCCGAATGCTCCAGCCCCAGACCAAGTTTCGCGGTAACAGCCATCAAAATGGCAATGGCCGTGCCAGGGACCGTCATGCGGTCTTTTTCGCCCATCCCCGCGAAGCGCTCACCTACCACTACGAGCGCGAACCGGCCGATCCCCGCATCCAGCACGCCCTAACCCTGGAGGTGGACGAGTTCGGTAATGTGCTCAAGTCGGCCGCCGTGGGCTACGGCCGCCGCCAGCACGATGCTGCACTCCCTACCGATGACGATCGGGATAAGCAGGCACTCATCCACATCACGTATACCGATAATACCTATACCAAGGCAATCACTGGCCAGGCCGATCACCACCGAACGCCGCTGCCCGCCGAATCGCGGACATACGAGCTCCGCAAAGCGCAGCAAGAGAAAAGCCCGCCGGGCTTGACGAGACTATACTGCTTCGATGACTTGTTAAGATGCACCGAACAGGCAGCGGACGGAAACCACGACATTGCTTACGAAGATATGACCTTTGCCCGAGCGCAGCAGGTGGTTGCAGCAGAGCCCGCAGAAAGCGATAGCTACTTTCGCCGCCTCATCGAGCGCGTCCGCACCACTTATCGCAAAGACGATCTATCCGCATTGCTCGCTCCAGGTGATCTTGAGCCGCTGGCTCTGCCCGGCGAGAGCTACAAACTGGCCCTGACACCCGGCCTATTGGCTGCCGTCCTCAAGCGCCGACGCGCCGACGGTACCGAGGAAGACCTGCAGCCTCCCAACTTAGCCACGCTGCTGGCGGGCCCGGGCGAAGACGAGGGCGGCTATGTGGCCCTGGACGGCAACTGGTGGATTCCCTCGGGGCGTGTCTTCTGCCATCCCGATGACGTAGCCGCAGCGGCCGAACTGGCCGAGGCGCAGGCCAACTTCTTCCTGCCGCGCCGCTACCGCGATCCCTTTGGCCATAACGCTACTGTGGAGTACGATGGCTACGATCTACTGGTGACACGCACCGAGGACGCGGTACAAAACGTCGTGCTGGCCGATAACGACTATCGCGTCCTAGGTCCACGGCTGATGACCGACCCGAACCGCAACCGCACCGAGGTGGTCTTTGACGCGTTGGGTTTGGTAGCGGGCACGGCCGTCATGGGCAAACCAGTTCCGGCACCAGTCGAGGGCGATTCGCTTGAGGATTTTGAACCTGACCTGACACAGGCGCAAATTGATGGATTCTTCGACGTAGAAGACCCACACGTGCCTGCGCCGGGCCTGCTCAAGGGTGCGACGACGCGCATCATCTACGACCTCGACCGCTTCCAGCGCACCCGCGAGGATCACCCCGACGACCGAGCGCAGTGGCTGCCAGCGTGCGCCGCCACCCTGGCGCGCGAAACCCATGTCCACGATGAGCTGCCGCCGCAGGGTCTCAAGATTCAGGTCAGCTTCTCCTACTCCGACGGCTACGGCCGTGAAATACAGCAGAAAATCCAGGCCGAACCGGGACCGCTCGTCGAAGGCGGGCCGGTTGTCAACCCGCGCTGGGTGGGCAGCGGCTGGACGGTCTTCAACAACAAGGGCAAGCCCGTCCGCCAGTACGAACCGTTTTTCAGCAAACGCGAACGCGGGGATGGTACATTCTTTAGCGATCATCATTTTGAGTTCGGCGTCGAGGTCGGCGTCAGCCCTATCCTCTTCTACGACCCGGCCGAACGCGTCGTGGCCACCCTGCACCCGAACCACACCTGGGAGAAGGTGGTGTTTGACCCGTGGCAGCAAACTACCCACGACGTCAACGATACCGTGCTGGTAGCGGACCCCGCGACGGACGCCGATGTGGGCGACTTCTTCCGCCGGCTGGCGGATGCCGAATATCGGCCGACCTGGCACGCGCTACGCACTGACCCGGCTCACACCGCCGAATTCATCAGACAATACCCCGATCCGGCGGCCCGCGCTGCCGAGACAGCCGCTGCTAACAAGGCGGCCCTCCACGCCCGCACACCAGCCGTGGCCCACTTCGACACCCTGGGCCGCCCCTTCCTGACCATCGCCCATAACCGATTCGCACGGAATGGGGCGACCATTGAGGAGTTCTACCCCACTCGCGTCGAGCTGGACATCGAGGGCAATCAGCGCGTCGTGCGCGACGCTGTCGTCCAGGCCGGCGGCCTGCTTGGTCGTATCGTCATGACCTACGATTATGATATGCTGGGCAACCCGATCCACCAGGCCAGTATGGAAGCGGGCGAGCGCTGGATGCTCAACGACGCCACCGGCAACCCCATTCGCACCTTCGACAGCCGTGGTTTCATCCGCCGCCTGACCTACGACGAACTACGCCGACCGACGGGGCTATTCGTGACCGAACCCGCCGGTGAGCGGCTGGCCGAACGCACCATCTACGGCGAGGGGAAGGGCGAGGCGACCAACCACCGCAGCCGCGTCTTCCAGGTCTTCGACGGCGCGGGCGTTGTCACTAGCGAGCTCTACGACTTCAAGGGCAACCTGCTGAGTGGTCACCGCCGCCTCTTGGTGGACCACAGAACGCCCGTAAATTGGCTGGCGAACCCCGCACAGCAGGGTGGCGACCCGTTTACCAGTAGCACCACCTACGACGCCCTCAACCGGCCGCTGGCAGCCACATCACCCGATGGCAGCGTCTACCGCCCGACCTTCAACGAGGCCAACCTGCTCAACGCGGTGACGGTCGATCTCGAGGGCGTCACCACACCCTTTGTGACCAATATTGACTACGATGCCAAGGGGCAGCGCGAACGGATCGCCTACGCCAACGGCGCGACGACGACCTATACTTACGACCCTCTGACCTTCCGGCTAACCCATTTGAAGACCACCCGCCCGTCCGGCACCAATGGCCTGGGAAAGCTCTTCAAAGACCCAACGGTCGTGCAGGATTTGCGCTATGCCTACGACCCGGCCGGCAACATCACCCACATTGAAGACGCGGCGCTGCCGACGATATTCCACAATAATGAGCGCGTCGAGCCGGTTGGCGATTACACCTACGACGCCGCCTACCGGTTGGTCGAGGCCCACGGCCGGGAGCACATCGGCCAGACGGCATTCGATTTTGACCCGCCCGATGGCAACTTCCGCGACTATCCGTTTGTCGGGCTGCGCGCCAACGCCAACAATCCGGAGGCGCTACGCACATACACCGAGCGTTACGACTATGATGAGGTGGGCAACTTCAGGACCATGCGCCACAGCGCCACGAACGGCAGCTGGACGCGCACTTACGCCTACGACGAGCCAAGCCTCCTCGAACCGGCCGAGCGCAGCAACCGGCTGTCGAGTACGACCATCGGCAACGGCTTCAGTCACCCGACCGAGGAGTACCATTACGACGCCCACGGCAACATGACGCGCATGCCTCATCTTGGTAACACGGCTGATAACATGCACTGGGATTTTGAGGACCAGCTACAGCGCGTCGACCTGCCGGGCGGGGAGACCGCCTGCTACGTCTACGACGTCGCCGGGCAGCGGGTGCGCAAGGTGATCGAGGCTGCCGACGGGACGCCGCGCGAGGAACGTCTCTACCTGGGCGGCTTCGAGCTCTTCCGCCGGCACCGGGGTGCAGACGCTGGGCTGGAGCGCCGCACGCTGCACGTCATGGACGACCAGCAACGCATCGCCCTGGTGGAGACGCGCAACGATGTGAACGACGGCACGCCGCGGCAGGTAATCCGCTACCAGTTGGGCAACCACCTCGGCTCGTCAGGCGCCGAACTGGACGCCGCCGCCGCGCTCATCTCCTATGAGGAGTACCAGCCCTATGGTACGACCTCCTTTCAGGCGGTGCGCAGCGATGTAGAGATGGCGGCGAAACGGTACCGGTATACGAGGATGGAGCGAGATGAAAAAACGGGATTGAGCTACCACACGTCAAGGTATTACGCTGCATGGGTGGGGCGGTGGCTTAGCACGGATCGTACAGGTCTCAATGATGGGCTCAACTTGTATGCATATGTGAACTGCAATCCAACGCGGTTTCGCGACTCTTCGGGGATGAATGGCGATGATCAGACTGATCCGACCAATAACATAAAGGTCCACGGTAAGAAAGGTCTTCAGTCTCAAGAGCCATACCTGAACATTGCGGAACCAATGACTGTGGGCGAGGAAGGAATTTCAACAAATGAGGCTAGAGCGCGGGCCTTAGATGTAAACAATCGCGAGATCCTTGATCATATTACCAATCAGAAGACGCAGAAACGCGGTGTCCCAAACCGCCCGCTTCCACCTCCGAAGGCCCCAATCTCGGTAACTAAAGATCCGCACGCACTTTTAACAAGAAGATTTAGCGAGATCACTGAAATGCGAGCTATCTTTGATAAAGTAGTACGCGGTATCAAAAACCCACACAAGTACTCACCGACCGAGCTCAAGGGGATAATCAACGGCAGGATCTGGAGTACTATTAGGTCTGGAAGGTCGATTGAGGCAAAGCGCGTTAGCGATGCCTTGGCAAGCATTGGAGCCGAGTTTGTACCGGGT
>CAZYQJ010000031.1:0-9444 GCA_964649925.1 uncultured Litorilinea sp. | reverse complement strand
GTTACCGTTTGGGAAAAGGACCCGCTGGAGCGCCGGCCTTAGCTCCTACCCAACCCAAAAACATGCCTGTAGCATCAGCACCGGCCGCCCAACCAAAAAACGCACTCGTAGCACCAGTACCGGTCGCCCAACCAAAAAACACACCTGTAGCACCAGCACCGAGGCCGCAGCCACGCACTATCACACTGGATCCGGCCCCGAAAGGTGTGGGGGGAGCAGCCATCGCAGTTGCTCCAATAATAGTCAAGCCCGTGACAAAGTATGTTGCCAAAGAACTAGGCGCGGATGAGGACACTGCTGATTTGTTAGGGTCTATACTAAGTGGTGGCACTGCTGGCGCTATAATGGGCGCACCGGCAGAGGGAATCGGTGCAATACCGGGAGCAATTATAGGGGGAGCAATAGGTGGTGCAGGCTATCTGTTGGAAAATTATGAATTATGCTGGTGTCTTCCTTGGTGAAGGCTACCCAAGAGCAGCGTGGAGTTGGCACAACGTCAACCAGTTGGTGTTTGCGCAAGACGGTTCCAGGCATGGCGCCTTAGCCACTATGAATGGGAAGAACTAAACTGCCGGTAGTTGGCGGACATTAGAGGGTTTTGGAACGCCGCCTTCTTCAGAGCGCCTACAGGCGTACAGATCAAGGTTTGTTACGGCGGAGGGTGGTTCGGATTTGATCGTCAGAAACAAACTCTAAACGGCAGCGACTACAAGAAGCTGGAAGTAGGGTTGGCATCTTTGGGCTACGCCCGGATGCAGGTGCGGGTCTTGCATACAACAGATGTGACACACGACGTGTACCCCGGTGGCGTTGTTGTGACTTCACCGGAGATTTCGTTCTAAGCTCGGGTTTTGTCGTGTATAAGGAGGCAAATTAACCATGAAACCGATTATCCCTGGACTGCAACCCGGGGCCGAGGGCCCCGAAGTCGCCAACCTGCAGGACGCGCTGCACGCTTTACTCGTACGCGCCCTCATCCTGTCCGACGACCCGGACGAGCGGCGCGAGCGCCTGGAGCAGTTGAGCGAAGAGCGACTGAACAGCCTCTACAGCGACTTCACCCACCAGATCGTCAGCATCTTCCAGGAGGAGCGCGGCCTTGACCCCCACGGCGACGTGGATGAGGCGACGGCTGTCGCGCTCAACGACCTGCTGCGCGACATTGGTCTGCTGGACGGCGCGGCCGCACCGCTGCGATTACAACTCTCTGGCGCTCCTCTTTCTTTTGGAATACAAAACGACGATGTCGTCCGGGTCCATCGGGTGTTACATGTGCTTGGTAGAAGTGTGCCGGTTTCCGAAACCACAAGTCGGGTGCTGGGCGCTGGCACCGTTGCAACCATTAAAGCGCTGCAAGCCGAGCTTAACCTGCCGGCTACGGGCGTCGTCGATAGGGCAACGGTCGAGGCGATCAATGTCAAGCTGGACGGTCTGGCCACTGAGCAACGGGTAGTTCGCGGCCGGGTCAGAGACGCCAACGGCAACTCGTTCAGCAATGGGTTTATTCAGATCTTTAGCCGGAGCGCAAACGGCGAGCAGGTGCTGGCAAAAGAGCCACTGCAAGACGGCAACTATCAGATTCCATACCGGCCGCCGCCCGGAAGCCACGGCCGCGTGGATCTGCGCATCGCGGTCCTGGACCCCGATGGCGGCATCGTAGAAACAACACCTAGTGGCGCGAGCATTCTCCCTAATGCCGGCCCAATAGAGATCGTGAACTTTGTGCTTAGCGGCGAGGCTAACCCGCCCCTCTCCGAGTTTGAGCTCGTTCTGAACGGCCTCAAGCCTCTGCTCGACGGCCGCAATGTGGCAGACCTCGTGGAAGACGAAGACCACCGTGAGATCAGCCTCCTGGCTATTCGCAGCGGCTACCCCGCTGAGCTGGTTGCCCGTCAGGTTATCGCGGCTAAGCTCGAAAAAGAAACGCAAACTCCTGCACCTGTGTTCTACGGTCTCTTACGTCAGGACATACCAACGAGCCTCACGGCGCTGCACGGGACAGACCTCAACCTGCGTCTCAGGGCTTTGCACGCTTCAATTGAACAGGGCATCGTTCCAGAAGCAATTGACGGCCGGAAACTTGAGGAGTTGCTGTGCGACCTTACTCCAGTAGCTGTCGGAGAGCTACAGCCGCTGCTGGGCAACATACTCGGCGAGGATGAACTTAAGCAGTTCGCTACCCATTTCCACGAAAACAGCCAGGACCCGGCGGCCTTCTGGGAAAAAATTGCGGCGGACCCGGCCCTCGCCGAACGGGCCGCTGAACTGAAGCTCACTGTTCAAGTCGGAAATCTGCTCAACAACCACACATCTCTGGTAGCGGCCGTCCGCGAGATGCCCAATATCAAGCAAGCCTCGGACCTGGCCCGTCTCTCTGGGCGCGACTGGAAATTCCTTATTGAAACCGAGGGCATCAGCGTGCCTGAAGAGGCGCCGGGCGGCAACCTCCAGGAGAAGACCGATAACTACGTGAAGCAGATCGTCCGACAGGTTGAGGGCGCGTTCTCTACGGAATTTCTTACCAAGCGCCTGGACGAAGCTACCCCTGGCGGTTCAAGGGTCGTTTCCTTTCTCGAAACCCACTCGGGTTACAACCTGAAAACCTACCCGTCCCAGTTCTTCAAGGAAAACCCGGCCGCGGCACAAGAGTTAGGCAAGCAGGGTATAGACGAGCTAGCCAGTTTGCAACGGGTGCATCGCCTGGCGAGCAGCGCCACGGCAACGGGTCCTAAAACAAGCATCGCCGAAGAAACGATCGCGCTCACCGGCAAAGGCTTCCGCTCCGCTGCTCAAATCGCCGCGATGGACCCAGGCGTCTTCGCCCGCCAAAATCCGGATATCTTCTCCGAGGAACGCGCCCGCGAGCTGCACGAGCAGGCGCGCCGGAGGAACGCTATCACCCTGGCCCTGCTGGGGGAGTACATAGCGCCTCTCAATCAGACCGGTCTGCAGGCGCTTCCCCGACTCAACACGTTGAAACAACAGAGCGAGGCCCAGAGCTCGATCCCGGATTGGGAGACGCTGTTCGGCGGCTTCGATTTTTGCGCCTGCTCCGAATGCAACTCAGCCCATGGACCGGCGGCCTATTTTGTAGACATTTTGCAGTTCCTGAGCGAACGACGGGTAGACGAAAGTTCGGACCAGCGCGTCGGAGAAGTGCTCTTCACCCGCCGTCCGGACCTGGGCGACGTCGAGTTGAGCTGCGAAAACACGAATATCGTCCTGCCCTATGTTGACCTGGTCAACGAGATCCTAGAGAATGCCATCGCGCCGCCGCCGCCTTTCGCACCATTTGCCCTTCCTGGCGAACGGGAAGTCGATCTGACCCAGTCCGTGGCCAGCGCGGAGTTGGCGGCTGCCTTTAACCCGCACCTTGTACCTGGCGCCCAGATCGAAACGCTCGTCGCCGGAGAAAGGTGGCGCGTCCAGGATGAGCCGTTCGCCTACAGCGTCGTCAAAGAGAACGGTACCCTCGAGGTGGTGGCGCGCAGCCGGCAAACCAGCGGAGAGGCGGGAGAGCGGCGGGCGATCCCCCAGTACCGGAACCAGGCGGCCTACAAGGAGCTGCGCCAAGCCGTTTATCCTCTCAACCTGCCGTTCGATCTGCCGTTCGAGGAGGCACAGGCTTTCCTGGGCCATCTGGGGGTTGCCAGGCGTGACTTGATTGAAGCCTTGCGCTTGCAGCCGGGTCCGTTCGACCCCAGTGCGTCAGTTGCGGCGCGCCTGGCAGCCGAAGGGCTGGGTCTGACCCACGTCGAGCGCAAGATCGTCGTCGCTGAACCGCTAACTCCCTCCCAGAAGCCGAGCGAGTTCTGGGGATCTGTGTCGCTTGAGACATTAAAGCCAGTTCAGCGACTGCTCGACCGTTTCGATCTAAGTTACGAGCAGTTGGACACACTCCTCGCCACCTGGTTCGTCAACCCCGATAAAACTCTGGCAATTTCGGCGGGACCAGATGCCCGCGTGGCAACCTGCGACACGAATGAACTGGAAATCGAGGACCTGACGGAGGCCGTTTTGGGACGCATGCACCGTTTCCTCCGCCTGTGGCGCAAACTTGGCTGGACCATAATGGAACTGGATAAGGTTATTCGTGCCTTTGTGCCCGCCCCCCAGTCACCGGAGATCACGAACGAGATTTTGATCAAGCTAGACCATCTTCGCCAGCTCAGCACCCGCTTGCGCCTCCCGGTCGTTCGGACGCTGGCCTTCTGGAAGCCCATTGACACGGCTGCGCCTGATTCGCTCTACGCGAGCCTGTTCCAAGACCCGGCCGTTTTCAACCCGCCGCTCGAAGCTTTCCGGCTGAACGCAGAGGGCACGGAACTGGTACATAAGGATCAAAAACTGCAAGAGCACGCGGCAACTTTGCTGGCCATCTTCCGCCTCACCCCAGAAGCCTTTGCCCTGCTGGTTGAGCGGACGACCGGCCTGCTCACCCTGAACAACCTGTCCTTCCTCTACCGTCACACCCTCCTGGCGCGGCAGCTTGGGCTACCGGTGCAGGAATTGCTGGTTGCCCTGGAGTTGACCGAAATCGAGCCATTCCGGGCAAACCAAACCCAGGAGACGCTGCATTTCGTAGAAGTCGTCCAGGCCATTCGTGACGCCGGCTTTAGCTTCTCCGAGCTTGATTACCTGATCCGGCACCGCGCCAATCCCGCAGCACCGTTTGTGCCCCTAGAATCCGATCTGACGGAGACGCTGAAACACGTCTGCGCAGACCTGCAAAAAGCAGGCGGTGAGACGGAGGCTGAGAAGAGAAAGCTGCAGGAAAGCGCCGTCATTGACCGGGTGGCGGCTGCGCTTGCTTTGCCGGCCGACGTAACCAGTGCATTGTTGGAACGGGTTCAACATGGCAACAATTCCGCCCTGGAGCACTTCCTTGCGCTGGCGGCGATTCCCGAGGAGCAAGAGTTGTCGCGCGAGAACACTACGTTCCAGCCGGCGTTTGAAATCCTCGACAAGCTGCTAAAGATTGCGATCATTCTGCAGACGCTCAAGCTGCCGGCCACACTCCTTGACTGGCTGTTCGAGGAGAACCCATGGCTCACCACAGCTCATGACCAGGACAATACAGCCGTTGCCTTTGCAGAGTGGTTTTCCTTAATCCAGTTTCAGCAGCTACGGAAGGAGCTGGCCCTGGAAGAAGCGGCGCTGGTGGCGATTCTCCTCGCGACTCGTGCGGTAGCCATCGCTTCAGATCGGCCGGCCCAACTCGCAACCAGGAATGAGTTGATCCGGGTGCTCTCGAGCTGGCTGGGTTGGCCGCATGCCGATCTGGAGACGCTGCTTGGCGAGGCGGACAATGAATTCGACGAGGGCCTGCTAAACGCGAGTATGCCGGTCGGCTATAGGGGCCTTGGCCTACTCATCCGGCTGCAGCAGGCTATGGCACTATTGAAGCGGCTGGGTGTTGGCGCCGCTCAGGCCAACAAGTGGTGCGAAGATTTGTTGGCGCCCGAGGACGCGCAGGCCATTCGCAGCGCCGCCAAAGCCCACCACGGCGCCGAGAGCTGGCTGGCGGCGGTAACCGGCTTGCAGGATGTGCTACGCGACAGGCAGCGCGAGGCGCTGGCCAGTTATCTGTTGGCGCGGCCGGAAATATGGGTGGCAGAACCTGAACAGGCTGCTGAAGAAGCAGATGCGGCCGATCTCTACGCCCGCTTTTTGATCGATGTCGAGATGAGTTCCTGCCTGCTCACCTCCCGCCTCAAACAGGCGATCGGCTCCGTACAATTGTTCGCCCAGCGCTGTCTGCTAGGCCTTGAGGACGGCATCAAGACAAGCGAGAGCAAGTGGCTAGAGTGGGAGTGGATGAAGAACTTCCGCGCCTGGGAGGCGAACCGCAAAATCTGGCTTTACCCGGAAAACTGGCTCGAGCCGGAGCTACGCGGTGGCAAGACGCCGTTTTTTAAAGATCTGGAGAACGAGCTGCTGCAGACAGACGTGGACGAGGCCGCGGCCGAGCAGGCATTGCTGCATTACCTCGAAAAGCTGGATGAGGTTGCGCAACTGCAGATCGTAGGCGTCTATGAAGACGACGAAAATAATACGCTTTACGTCTTTGGCAGAACCTTCAACGTCCCGCACATCTACTATTACCGGCGTCGCGAGGGAACGACGCAGTCCTGGACGCCTTGGGAGAAGCTCGACCTCGACATCGAAGGGGATCACCTGATTCCCGTCGCGTGGAACCGAAGGCTGATGTTGATCTGGCCGATCTTCACCGAAAAAGCTGAAGAGAAGGAAGTGGTGATGCCGGTACCGGGTGGCAGCCTCGCGCAAGCTGAGCGCTACTGGGAGATTCAACTAGCCTGGAGCGAGTACCAACATGGTCGGTGGTCTGGGAAGAATCTGTCGCAGGCGGTGCAGTTCGTGGCTTATCATGGTGAGAATGATATTCTCTTTGGTATACCAAGCGATCCTCCCAAAAAGGCCCAGTCCCAAAACACCCAGTTTATAGCCATGATCGACCAAGGCGGTGTAGATAGCGACGATGACAGTGGTGGAACTGGAACGGGTGGAGGTGGCGCAACGGGAGGATCAACTTCCGTCCCGCCGCGCAGCAACAACGAGACCAACCCGCGCAAGCTGGTCTCACCGGAAATGATGGTTTTCAAGGCGTTCGCCTTCGACGAGCTACTGGTGGTCCGCGGCTACCTACGCCGGGACTACCGGGCCGAGGCTGAGAGCTCGGACGTGCAGATCGCCTGTGTCTTCGGTGAGTTTCACTTCCAGGGATGCCGCAAGATCATCGCTACGCGGCATGTAAGGCAGATAACCCGGAAAAACTTCGCTCTTGCTCCAACTGGGACGAAGTTCGACCATATGTGGTTTACACAAACCGGCTCTAGCCTGGTTTTGTTTGATGGGCAGTTTCCTGTCTTTCCCACCGGCCCGCTCACTTCGGAGATCGTCATCAGCCCTAATAAGCCAGTCAACATCGCAGACAATCCAAGTGATACGCTGGAAAACAAGCTAGACATCACGGTGCTGGACCGCACACCCACCCCATTCCGCCTGCTCGCGCCGCACCAGGATTTGCAGTTCGTCGCCGATCGCCCCTTCTTCTTTATGGATGGCAAGCGAGCATTTATGATCACCTCGACCGGCTCGACCACCAGGAGATCCGATCTCGCTGGCTGGGTAGAGGGAAACGTGGCCACCGCCTGGCGGGTAGGCTTTTTCCCGCAGACCGGTCCAACTCCACCGGATGGAAACGGCGCCGTAGCCGAGGTCGAAAGAGTAGCCGCGGCCCTGACAGTACTCGTGCCGGGACCAGGTGGCCGCCGTATCACCAGACAGATGGCCGCTGTCAATTTGCAGCCGGAATTTCGTCCCCGGACTCTCATACCGACTTTCTCGACGACTCGAGAGTATCGCTTTGTTAACTTCCACCACCCCTATCTCTGTGACTTTGAGAAAACGCTCAATCGCCAGGGAATTACGGGCCTCCTATCTCTCGATAGCCAGAGTCTGGGAAACGCAAACTCCTTCGACGTCTATATGCCGCAAGCGCGGGTGCTAAATGAGCATCCCAGGGACGAAGTCGAATTTCAATCCGCAGGCGCTTACGAAATCTACAACTGGGAGCTTTTCTTCCACATTCCGCTGCTGATTGCCTCCCGCCTTCAGGCGAACCAGCGTTTCCAGGAAGCACAGCGCTGGTTCCATTTCATCTTTGACCCCACAGGTGCATCTGGCGGAGACATTCCGCAGCGCTATTGGCGTACCAAGCCCTTTCACGAGCGGCTCAAGCCGGAGTACGAGGCCGAATCCGTGCGGGCTATTGAGGAAATGATCGCCAGCGGCATCTCGGAGGAATTGAAGGTAGCCGTCGCACAATGGCGGGCCAATCCCTTCAGCCCGCACACCGTCGCCCGGCTGCGCTCCACCGCCTACCAGAAAAACGTCGTGATGAAGTACATTGACAACCTGATCGCCTGGGGCGACCAGTTGTTCCGCCGAGAGACGCTGGAATCGATCAATGAGGCGACCCAGCTCTACGTCCTCGCCGCCGAGATTCTCGGCCGTCGCCCCGAGCTCATCGAGCGCGACCAGAAACCGGCGATTCGGACGTTTAATACCCTCAACCTTGAGCCAGGCGGGCTCGGCAACTCGCTCGAACAGCTCGAGCTGGCGGTTACGGACGCGGGTAGCACGGGCGCAACACCGGATCCTTCACAGACTCCCGACCCAGTCTTGAACAGCATGCTCTACTTCTGCATCCCGGAGAATGACCGGCTGCTCGGCTACTGGAATACGGTCGCCGACCGCCTGTTCAAGATCCGGCACTGCATGAACATCGAGGGACAGGTGCGGCAACTGCCGCTCTTTGAACCGCCCATCGATCCGGCCCTGCTCGTTCGTGCCCAGGCCGCCGGCCTGAGCATCGCCGACGTATTAAGCGACATCAACGTACCCCTACCGAACTACCGCTTCTCCGTCATGCTGCAGAAAGCCAATGAGCTGGTTGCCGAGGTTCGGAACCTTGGGGCAACCTTGCTGTCCGCGTTGGAAAAACGGGACGTAGAGGCGTTGTCACTCCTACGCTCGGGCCAGGAGTTGCGGTTGCTTGAGGCGATTCGGGATATTCGAGTCAAGCAGATTGACGAGGCGACCGCTAACGTTGCAGCGTTGGAAAAGAGCCGGGAGATGGCTCAGGCCCGCAAGGACTACTACGAAAGCCGGGAGTTTTTCAATCTGTGGGAAGGCTCAAGTCTCCTTCTCACGAGCGGAACTCTGCTTCATTTAGGTGTGAAGACGGGTGCAGAAGCTATTTCTATACCTCTTAGTCTGCTCCCAGACGTCAAGGCTGGCTCGCCCACCACGATCGGTATCACAATCGGCGGTAGTCAAAGAAGTGCCAGCACAGAGGCACACCGCAGCTTATTACAGACACTCGCGGATATCTCGAGTGTTGGCGCAGCGGTTGCAAATACGATGGGCACATATAGCCGTCGTTCCGACGATTGGAGACATCAGGCCGACCTCGCAACTATCGAGTTAAAGCAGCTCGATCAGCAACTTGTCGCCGCCGAAATCCGCATTGCCGTCGCCGAACAGGAGCTGCACAATCACGATCGGCAGATTGAGAACGCCAGGGAAGTTGACGACTTCTTAAAGGGCAAATTCAGCAATCAAGATCTGTACCAGTTTATGATCGGCAGGGTTTCTGGTCTCTACTTCCAGAGCTACCAGCTTGCTTATGACCTGTCAAAGCGGACAGAGCAATGCTTCCGTTTTGAACTGGGAGTGTCGGAAAGCAATTTCATCCAGTTCGGCTATTGGGAATCGCTGAAAAAGGGGTTGCTGGCAGGCGAAACCCTCCAGTACGATCTGCGCCGTCTGGAAACCGCTTACCTGGAGCAGAACCGCCGGGAGTATGAACTGACCAAACACATCTCACTGGCGCTGCTCGATCCGCTCGCTCTGGTGAAA
>CAZYQJ010000030.1:0-17494 GCA_964649925.1 uncultured Litorilinea sp. | reverse complement strand
GAGGTCACCCGCTATTACGACCTGGTCACCTACACCGACCCGCGCCAGGCCGAGGAGTTGATCGACTTCTTCGACGAAAGCTTTGAACTGGAGCGCGCCATCCGCTGGGGCATCACGCGCAAAACGGATGGCGCGCTGATGGGTACTTGTGGCTATGTCTGGCTGCGCACCTACCGCGGCGAAATCGGCTATGAACTGCACCCCGACTACTGGGGCCACGGCTATATGCAGGAAGCCCTCGACGCCATCGTTGACTTTGGCTTCAATGAGTTCGGCCTCAACCGGGTTGAAGCGCTCGTCATGGTCGAAAACGATCGTTCGGCGCGCCTGCTGCGCGGCCTGGGGTTTCAGGAAGAGGGCGTCCTACGCCAGCATGATTTCTTCAAAGGCGCGTTCCACGACATGCGCCTCTTTGCCCTGCTTGCCCAAGACTATTACGCTGAATAAAGGATTCTGTTATGCCCGGCGAACGACCGCATATCATCCTGATCATCACCGATCAGCAGCGTTATGATACCATCGCCGCGCTCGGCTTTCCCTATATGGAGACCCCCCACCTCGACCGGCTGGTCAACGAGGGGGTTGCTTTCACCAACTGCCACATCACCGCGCCTTCATGCGCGCCGTCGCGCGCCAGCCTCTTCACCGGCTACTACCCGCACACGACCGGCATCCTCAAAAACGCCGACCGCTGGACGCGCTCCTGGGTCGAACGGCTGGCCGAAGCAGGCTATACCTGTGTCAACATCGGCAAGATGCACACCTGGCCCTATGACACGCCGCTGGGCTTTCATGAGCGCTATGTGGTGGAGAACAAAGACCGCTATCTGGAAAACCGCTACTACTTTGACGAGTGGGACAAGGCACTGGCCGCGCAAGGACTGGTCAAACAGCAGCGCGAGTTCTACCGCAAACGGCCCGACTATCGCGAGCGGTTGGGTGCGTTTGAATGGGAACTGCCGGAGCATACCCACTCCGACATGTTTGTGGGCGACATGGCGACCTGGTGGCTGCGCGCCAAGCCGCGCCCCCAACGACCGCTCCTTCTGCAGATTGGCTTTCCCGGCCCGCACCCACCCTATGACCCGACACCCGCCTACGCCGCGCCCTACATGGACAAAGACCTGCCGCTGCCCGTTGTGAGCGAAGCCGACCTGGCAGGCCAGCCGCCGCCCTTCCACGCCATGCGCGTCCACAACACCGAAGTGGACCATGACTCGGTTGTTCACCAACTCCACCCTACGCGCGATCAACTGCACCGCCAGCGCGCCTACTACCTCGCCAACGTCACGATGATCGACGCCAAGGTCGGCCAAATCCTGCAAGCGCTGGACGATCAGGGCTACCTTGACAACGCAGTGGTGATCTTCACCTCGGATCATGGCGACGCGCTGGGTGATCACGGTCACAGCCAGAAATGGACCATGTATGACATCATCACGCGCGTGCCCGCCATCATCTGGTCGCCGGGCCGTTTTGCAGGGGGCCGCCGCGTGGACGGCCTCTGCCAGTTGATGGACTTAGGACCAACCATCCTGGAACTGGCCGGGGTGACGCCGCCCGCCTCTTTCGAAGCGCAATCGCTGCTGCCTGCGCTGCGCGGCGACGAGTGGGCCGGGCGCGATGTGGTCTTTGCCGAACACCCGCGCGACGGCATCCTGCAGGCCACCGACTACATGAGCATGGTCCGCACGCGCGACTGGAAGCTCGTCCATTTCCTGGACGAACCGTTTGGGCAGTTGTTCAACCTGGCCGACGACCCCGGCGAGACGCGCAACCTGTGGGATGACCCGGCCCATGCCGGCAAACGCCAAGAACTGCTGGATTGCCTGCGCGAATGGCGCATCCGCAGCCAATATCACACCCGCGATTGGGGCCAGGATTGGCGCTAATGACAGCTAATCCGCCAGTGCGGGCTTCAGTGCCGCTCACGGCGCGCACATCTTTGGCTTGCAGCCTGACACGCTTGGCATGTAGTGATAGTTGGCGGTAAGATGGGCGCAGGGGAGGCGGCAGCGCTCACTGCAAACGGTGGGCCAGAAACGGCAACTCGGAAATTGCGTTCTCCGGCGTGTAGCTATACGTCAGATGGAGCAAAACCATGAGCAAGAAAACTGCTCACCAAAGACCAAGACAAGGCGGCTGCTGTCTCGGCAGCCTGATTGGAGGCACGATCCGCACCGCGCTCCTGGCCGCCGGGGGCTGGATCGCCTACAGCCTTTGGAAGGTGAACCAGCAAGTCCCGCTGCCCAAAGCGCTTCCTGCCGACCAGGTGGCGATCCCCTTCCCGCCCACCGGATCGCTCAATGCCTATCTGGACCGGACGGGCGAGGGGCGGCCCCTGCTGCTGATCCACAGCGTCAACGCTGCGGCCAGCGCCTATGAGATGCGCCCGCTCTTTCTGCACTACCGCGGCCGCCGCCCGATCCAGGCGTTGGACCTGCCCGGCTTTGGCTTCTCGGCGCGGATCGATACAGACTACACCCCTGACCTCTTTGTCCAGGCTGTCCTTGCCGGGCTGCAGCAGTTCGACGGCAGGCCCGCCGATGTCATTGCCCTCTCGCTCGGCAGCGAGTTTGCGGCAGAGGCCGCGCGCCGGCGTCCGGACCTGGTCCACAGCCTGACCCTGATCTCGCCCACCGGCCTGAGCGGCCAGACGCAGCTCGAAGACCCGGCCAGCAAACAGGAACGCGCCTTGAAGATTCACCGGCTTCTCAGTACGCCGTTGTGGGCGCGCCCGTTCTACGACCTGCTGACCACCCGCATGGGCCTGAAATATTACCTGCAGAAGAGCTTTGTCGGCGCGGTCCCCCCAGACCTGATTGACTACGCCTATGCGACAGCGCACCGGCCCGGTGCAGAACACGCGCCGCTGGCCTTTGTGAGCGGCAAACTCTTCACGCCGCAGGCCTTGCAGACCATCTATCACCAGGTTACCACACCCACGTTGGTGATCTACGACCGCGACCCTTATGTTAACTTTGACCTCCTGCCCGAACTGCTACGTCAAAACACTGCCTGGCGCGCCGAACGCATCACGCCCACCCTGGGCCTGCCACACTTCGAGCGGCTGGAGGAGACGACACAGGCAATTGACCGCTTCTGGACAGGACTAGAGTAGGTAACAGTACCGCTATGACCCAACCGGCACAGGTGCGCGTGGTTGCGCTGGACCTCGACGATACACTCCTCCGCAGCGATGGCACGATCTCACAGCGCACGGTCGAACTGCTGCGCTGCTGGCGCGCCCGCGGCAATTATGTCGTGATTGCCACAGGCCGCCCGCCGCGCAGCATCGCCGACGCCCTGCCCGACGACTTCCACCAGGTGCCGTGGATCACCTATAACGGTGCGCTGGTCTTTGAAGACGGCAAGCAAATCTATGAAAATTTGATGTCCGTGGAAGACACCCGGCGGATCGTGACTTTGCTGCAAGACGCGCTGCCATCTTTGACGCTTGGGCTGGAGATCAACGACATCCTCTATCTCAACCAGGAAATCAAGCGCCCCAGTCCCTATCAACTGGCCGACCTGCTTGAGATCGCCACTTCCCCCTCGGCCAAAGTCCTCTTCTGGCACACGGACTTCACCGCGCTCGACGGTCTGTTGAGCGGGCTGCCGCCCACCGCGCGCGCCCTGCTTTCAGATAAATACAACCTTGTCCAAATCCTGGCGGCCTCGGCGGACAAGGCCGAAGCGCTGCGGTTTGTCGTCGAACGCTGGCAGTTGGATATGAGTCAGGTAGCCGCCTTTGGCGACGATGTCAATGACGTCGAGATGGTGCGGATCAGCGGCCTGGGCGTGGCCGTAGCCAATGCCATCCCTGCCGTCAAAGACGTCGCCGACTGCATCACCCAATACAAAGACGAGGACGGGGTCGCAGCCGTCCATGAGGAACTCCAGGACAAAAACTGACTCGCCTTCTTGCCACCCACATCACAATCCCATACGGAGGACAGAATAGGCCTATGTCGATTCAGATTGCGCCTATGTTGGCGGCGGATTGGCCTGCAGTGGCGGAGATTTATTGGGAGGGCATCGCCACCGGCCACGCGACCTTTGCCACCGCGCCGCCCAATTCCTGGGAAGCCTGGTGCGCGGGCAAGATCAACGCGTGCAGCCTGGTGGCGCGGGATGGCGACCAGGTGGTCGGCTGGGTGGCGCTCAGCCCGACCTCCACGCGTGCCGTCTATGCAGGCGTTGCCGAACACAGCATCTATGTGGCCGCCGCGCAGCGCGGCAGAGGCATCGGCGACCTGTTGCTGGCCGCCCTGATCACCCGATCCGAAGAATGCGGCATCTGGACGCTGCAATCCGGCATCTTCCCCGAAAACGTGGCGAGTTTGCGCCTCCATGCCAAACACGGGTTTCGCGAGGTGGGGGTGCGCCAACGCATCGGCCTCATGCAGCATGGCCCCTGTGCCGGGCAGTGGCGTGATGTCGTCCTGCTGGAGCGGCGCAGCCCTGTGGTGGGCCGGTAACCCCCATCGCTTCGCGCACCGCGCCCGGGCGTGCTATACTAGGTTCGTCACGTCTCTTGCCCGCCCTCGTCGGGCGCAACGCATGGAGTAAGCGAAGAACCGATGCACGCCCATACCGCTACCACACCATCCCCCAGTGCAGCCACGCCAAGCGCAGCGCCCATCGCCGTAGTCGCCGGGCACATCTGCCTGGATATCATCCCGACCTTTGACCCGCGCCAGTCGCGCAGCGCCATCCCCGAACCCGGCAAACTGGTCAGCGTGGGGCCTGCGGCGCTCTCCACCGGCGGAGCCGTCTCCAATACAGGGCTGGCGCTTCACCGGCTGGGCATCAACACGCGGCTGATGGGCAAGATTGGCGACGACCTCTTTGGGCAAGCCATCCTGGACGTGCTGAACCGCCGCGACCCGGCCTTGGCCGCAGGCATGATCGTCTCCGACAGCCCCAGTTCTTATACCATCGTCATCAACCCGCCGGGTGTAGACCGCAGTTTTCTCCACTGCGCCGGGGCCAACGATACCTTTGGCGCGGCGGATGTGGCCGACAGCGCGGTGGCCGATGCGACCCTCTTTCACTTCGGCTATCCGCCCATCATGGCGCGTATGCACGCCGACGACGGTGCGGAGTTGGTCGAGATGCTCTGCCGCGTGCAAAAAGCAGGCGTCATGACCTCACTCGACATGGCGCATGTGGATGAAGACGCGCCCGCTGGACGCGTCGACTGGGCAACCCTCCTCCAGCGCACCCTGCCCCATGTGGACTTCTTCCTGCCCAGCCTGGACGAAGCCTTTTTCATGCTGGATCGCGCGCGCAGCCGCTCAGTTTCGGCGGCGATGGGCGACCTCAGCCTGCCCGTCTATGGCGGCGGCGCGCTACTCAGTGAGTTGGGCGACCGGCTGCTGGAGATGGGCGCTACGGTGGTGGGGCTGAAGCTGGGTGACCAGGGCATCTACCTGCGCACCACGCACGACCGCGAACGCCTGGCGCGGCTCCGCCTCAATGCCGCATGGGCTGGCCGCGAACTGCTGGCCCCAGCCTTCCAGGTCCGCGTCGTGGGCACGACCGGTGCAGGTGACTGCGCCATTGCCGGTTTCCTGGCTGCGCTGCTGCGCGAACAGGGGCCGGAAGCCGCGCTGACTGCCGCCGCCGCCGCCGGTGCGTGCAATGTCGAAATGGCCGACGCCATCAGCGGCATGCCCTCCTGGGACGACCTGCAAGCGCGCATCGCCCGCGGCTGGCCGTCTGCGCCGCTGCGCGTGCCGCTCGACGGCTGGACGCAGCGCGACGGGCTGTGGATCAGCCCGCGCGATGGCCAGGCCGCCCCCGGATCTGGATAAGAGAGTTTTTGCGTGCGTGTGGATTGCGTCCCCGCGCGATATGTGCACGCCCTTTAGGAGTGATACGATGAAACGTTCAGAGATTAACCAGATCATCCGTGAAGCGGATGCCTTTATCCGTCACCAGGGCTTTCACCTGCCCCCCTTCGCCTACTGGACGCCCGACGAGTGGCGCAGCAAAGACCAAAGCGTTGCCGAGATCGTCGAGAAACGTCTAGGCTGGGACATCACCGACTTTGGATCGGGCGACTATGCCCGCACCGGCCTTTTCCTCTTTACCCTGCGCAACGGCGACCTGGCCGCCTTGCAGACGGGCAAGGGCAAACTCTACGCCGAAAAACTGCTGATCGTGGATGTTGACCAGGTGACCCCGCTGCACTTCCACTGGCTTAAAACCGAGGACATCATCAACCGCGGCGGCGGCAAACTCATGATCCAGCTATACAACGCTACCCCCGACGAACAGTTGGCCGATACCCCGGTCACCGTCAGCACCGATGGCGTGGTGCGTACCGTGGAGGCCGGGGGCGTGATCTCCCTTGCACCCGGCGAGAGCATCACCCTCCCGCCCTACTGTTATCACAAGTTCTGGGGTGCGGAGTCACGCGTCCTGGTGGGCGAGGTCAGCACCGTCAACGACGACAGCGCCGATAACCGCTTCTTCGATCCGATAGGTCGCTTCCCAGAGATCGAAGAGGATGAAGCCCCGCTTCACCTGTTGGTCAGCGATTATGACCGCTACTACAGTTCGGCGCGCGAGGCCGCTGCATGAAGCGACGGCTGAACGCCGCCCTGGGGCTGGTATTCACCCTCATGCTGATTGTGGCCAGTTGCTTTGCCGCTGGCGCGCGCGACCCTGAACGCCTGTCGGGGCGCATGCTTCTCTGGCATACCTGGACAGGCCCGCAGGCTGAAGCGCTCAACGCGGTCGTAACCTCGTTCGCCGAGCTAAACCCTGATGTGACCGTCCGGCAGCACGCCTTTGCAAGCCTGGAGGAAATGCAGCAGCAGTATCTGAACTCGGTGTCGGCAGGGCTGGGTCCTGATCTCATCCTGGCCCCCTCCAGTTGGCTGCGCGAGCTCCCTGCCAATCCCCCGCTTGACCCGGTCAATGGGGAGGTAAGCCAAGCCGTGTTGGATCGCACCATGCCAGCGGCCCTGGCTGCGATGCGGTTGAACGATCAGCAGTACGGCCTGCCGCTGGCGCTGGATGTCCAGGCGCTTTACTACAACCGGACGCGCGTCGAAGCGCCGCCCCCCACCCTGGATGATCTGTTGGTGCAGACAGCCCAGGAGCAGGTGGCCCTGATCCCGACCAACTTCTATGATGCCTTTTGGGGGATTCAGGCGTTTGGCGGGCAACTCTTTGACGAGAACGGGCGCACCATCCTGGATCGCGGTGGGTTTGCCAACTGGCTGGCCTGGCTTAAGGATGCGCGCGAAGTGCCGGGCATGATCCTGGACAGCAACCGCGCCGCGCTCCGAGACCGTTTTCTCGCGGGCGAAGCCGCCTATTATGTGGGGTATGCCCGCGAACTGAACACGATCCAGGAAGCCCTCGGTGTCGATGCAGTCGGGGTGGCCACGTTACCGAGCGGGCCGGTCAGCAGCGCCGGGCCGTTTCTCGGCGCAGACGGCTTTTTCTTCAGCCCGGCCTCATCCGACAACCAACGCCGCCTGGCGTTAGCTCTCTCCCAGTTCATCACCAACGCTGAGCAGAGCGGCTATCTCATGCGCACGATCCAGATGGTTCCTGCCAACGGGCGCGTGCGCGTCAATCCACGGCTGAACCCGATTGTGGCCAGTTTTGCCAGCCAGGCCCGTTCATCCATACCCGTTCCCGACCGGCCCGATATGGAAACCGTCTTTGCGCTGGGCAATGATGCCTTCAACCAGGCATTGGAAGGCGATAGGATGCCCGCTGAAGCGGCCTTTGCCGCAGCCAACGCCATCAACGAGGCTACCGGCTTTCCACCGGCCACCGAACTGGCGACCGCCTGTACCGGCCTGGGGACGATCCGGCTCGCCCACATGTGGAAAGGGCGCAGCGCTTCGGCACTGGAGGAACTCATCCGGCGCTACGACGAACGCTGCCCGCTGGTCATCGTCGACACCGAGGTGCTCGATCCGGATGCGCTCCAACCCCGGCTGACGGGTGAACGGCTGGCCGGGCGGCGGCCTACCTTTGTCCTGGGCGATCGATCTTGGCTGGGGCCATTGGTGCAGGAGTCGCTGCTGCTGAACATTGGCCCACGGGTCGACGGTGCGGCTTTGCAACGCTTCTGGCCTGTCTCGCTTGACGCGATGCGGGCGGGCGGGTCGCTCTATGGGGTGCCGGTGGCGCTGACCGTGGACGCCCTCTACTACAACCTCTCCCTGGTCTCCGCCCCGGCTGCCATCCTGGACGAACTGCGCGCCCAGGCCAGCCAGGGGATCCCTATCACCCTCGACCGGCGCTTTACCAAAGCCTTTTGGGGGATCGGCGCGTTCGGGGGCAGGCTCTTCGATGAGGAGTATCGCGTGGTACTGGATCAAGGGGGCATGGCCGAATGGCTGGCCTGGCTGGTCGAATCCCGCGACGCCTATGGCATCCACCTGACCACGGACGGCGATGCCCTGCGTGAAGCGTTCCTGGCCGGAGAGACCGCCTACTATATCGGCGGGCCAGGTGAGTTGGAGGACTTGCAGGCGGCCCTCGGCGCAGACAATGTGGGCGTCGCCTTGCTGCCCGCGGGGCCAGAGGGCAACAGCCGCCCCTTGATCAACGCCACAGGGTTTCTGTTCCGCGCGACAGCCGCCGAGACGACGGCCGCATTGGCCCAGGACTTTGCGATCTTTGTCACCGAGGCCGACAGCCAGACACACCTGATGCAAGCCGCCGGTCTGCTACCCGCCAACGCCACCGTAGACCTGAACGGGCATCCAACCCTGGGGCTGTTTGCCGAACAACTGCAGGCGGGATTCCTGCCTCCCAACCACCCCTACTGGCAGACGGTCCTGGAGTTAGGGGACGAGGTCTATGATGCTGTCCTAGAGCAAGGCCAGGACCCTTCGACCGCAGTAGCAGAACTGACCCAACGCATCAACGACATCCACGGCATCGCCCCTGCGCCCACCCCGACTATGACCGTCGCGCCAACCGTGCCGATCAGCGCATCAACGCCGATCACCACATCCGGCGCGGTCACCGCCACACAGACGCCTACCGCCACGACCTCCCCGGTTGCGCCCGACGGACCTTAGGCATTTGCTGTTGAGGAGTTGTACCGTATGACTGATCCGCGTCTCCAGGCGCTGCTCGACCAACTGGATACCATTTGGCTGTTGCTCGAACGACCTGTGATCCAACGGCAGTTGATCGCCTTTGCACTGATCTTCCTGCTCTCCTGGCTGCTGCCTGCCCCGTTAGGCGCATGGCTTAACCGTATGCTCAACCGCCAGCAGGCCATTGAGCGCAGACAAAAAGGGCAAGGGCTTCCGGTATCGGCGTGGCAGCGGCGGACCCTACGCTGGGCGCGTGGCAGCCAACTGATCATCTTCCCGCTCGTCGGGCTGATCTCCAGCCAGGCCGCCGCCGGATACTTTTGGAGCCAGGGCTGGCCTGCCGGGCTGCTGATCCGTCTGCAAACCCTCTTTTGGCTTGTCCTTGCCTACCGGCTGATCGAGGGGCTGTTGTTTGGTACGCTGGAGACGGATAAGGCCCAGTACTATCAAAAACGCTTTGTGCGGCCCCTCTTTTTGGTTCTCATCATCATCACCTTTGGAGCCGGGCTTGCCGCCTCATTCCCCATCTTTGAGATCACGCTGTTCAGCCTGCTCGAAACCTCCGTGACCGCACGCTCAATCGCCAGCGCCGTGGTCGTCTTCTACATCTTTCTGGCGGCGTCGTGGATCGTCCGCGACCTGCTGCGCAACGTGGTCCAGCCACGCATCGGCGCAGACCCCGGCGTTATGAGCACCGTCGGCGTGATCAGCAATTACGCCATCGTCGGCATTGGCGTACTGACTGCAGCCAGTATTTTAGGCTTTGACCTGTCGGCGCTTGCCATCATCGGCGGCGGGCTGTCGGTGGGGATCGGCTTTGGCCTGCAAGAACTGGTGGCAAACTTCATCAGCGGCATCCTGCTGCTCTTTGAGCAGACGCTGCGCCCGGGCGATATGGTCGAAGTCGGCGGGCAGCGCGGCACAGTCAACCAGCTGCGCATGCGCGCCACGGTGCTGCGCACGGCGGATAACGTCGAGGTCTTGGTGCCCAACAAAACCCTGCTCACCTCCACCGTTGCCAACTACACCAACATCAACCGCACGGCCTTGCGCACCTTGAGCGTAGGCGTCAGCTATGCCGCCGACCCGCAGCGCGTGCGCGACGTCCTCATGAACATCGCCAACTCGCATGGGCAGGTGCTAAACACCCCTGCGCCAGCGGTCTTTTTTTCCGGATTTGGTGAGTCCAGCCTGGATTTTGAGCTGATCGTGTGGGTCGGGGATACACCCCAGGCGAACCGCATCCTGAGCGACCAGCGCTTAATGAACTTCAAAGAGTTCAAGAAGAACGGCATTGAAATCCCCTACCCGCAGCGCGACCTGCACCTCCGTGATGGCCGCCTGGGGATTGACCAGCAGGTCGCGAAGAGCGAAGACCGCTCCCCAGAAGACGATGAGCGCACAGAGGCCGCTGGCGATGCGACGCCTGTCAGGCTTGTACCCGCTGAAAAGCCGCGGCTGCCCTGAAATAGTAGCCCTGCCGAGAGTTTTCATACATACTGAACATGGCTCATACCCCAAGATTTGGGCAGAACGACATTTACGTCACGTTCGCTTTCTGCTATTATCCCAGAGAGAGGTCAATCGTTTAGTCGAGATTCGATCCCCAAATCGCGGGGAACCAGGAGGACTCATGCTGAAACGGGAGCCGATCAAAGAGAGCAATCAAGTCAAAGTGACCTTTGTTGTTCCGCACAACGCTGATCAACCGCGTATCTCAGTCGTGGGAGACTTCAACAACTGGGACCCCAGTGCAACGCCGCTGGTCAAACGCGCCAATAACACGCGCAGTGCATCCGTCAAGCTCGATGCCAACCAGCGCTATCGCTTCCGCTATTACATGGGGGATAACCAATGGTTCAATGACGAAGCTGCCGACGCCTATGAACCTAATCCACACGGCAGCGACGACTGTATTTTGTTGACCTGATGCCGTTTGACCCAGATATCCTGACCCCGGCCCCGGAGACACGCGGGCCGGTCGTGGCTGTGCTGGAAGCGGCCCTGGCCGCCGTAGACCCCTTTGCGGCGACCCGCGCCTTTCTGACACGGCAAGACGATACGCTGATCGCGGGATCGCACACCTATGACCTGGCGCGCATCCGCCGCACCTTTGTGATCGGGGCGGGCAAGGCAGGCGCGCCCATGAGCCAGGCCGTCGAAGCGGTTCTGGGCGACCGCATCAGCGCCGGGTTGGTGGCAGTCAAAACCGGCCACAGCGCCCCCACCCACCACGTCGAGATCGTGGAGGCCGCTCACCCGCGCCCCGATGCTGCCGGGGTGGAAGCGGGCAGGCGCATCCTGGCACTGGCTGAAGAGGCCGGTTCCGACGATCTGGTGATCGCGCTGTTGTCGGGCGGCGGGTCCGCGCTATTGGTTGCGCCCGCGCCGGGCATCAGCCTGGCCGACATGCAGGCGATGACCGATGCCCTACTCGCCTCCGGTGCGACCATTCACGAGATCAACTGCCTGCGCAAACACTGCGACAACCTCAAGGGCGGCCAACTGGCGCGCGCTGCGGCCCCGGCCACCCTGCTGACGCTGGCCCTGAGTGATGTCGTGGGCAGCCCGTTGGACGTGATCGCCAGCGGCCCGACCGTGCCCGACGCCACTACCTGGGAAGATGCCTGGACGATTGTGCGGCGCTATGACCTGGTGGGAAAGCTGCCTCCTTCTATCCTGGAACGTCTCCAGATGGGCCGCGACGGACGGCTGCCCGATACGCCCAAAAGTGACGACCCTGTGTTCGAGCGCAGCCATACGCTGGTGGTGGCGGATAACCGCATGGCAGCGCAGGCCGCGGCTGAGCGCGCCGCCGAGTTAGGCTATCACCCACTGCTCTTGACCACCTATCTGGAGGGAGAAGCGGCTCAGGTCGCCAAGGTCGCGGTGGCGTTGGGCCGTGAGGTGCAGGCGCACGCCGCGCCCGTCGCGCCGCCCGCCTGCCTGATCTTAGGCGGAGAAACCACAGTCACGCTGCATGAACACGCGGGCATGGGCGGGCGCAATCAGGAACTGGCGTTGGCCGCGGCGTTGGCGCTTGACGGCGACGACTCGATTACGCTGGTCTCGCTGGCGACCGATGGAACCGATGGCCCCACCGACAGCGCCGGGGGCATCGCCGATGGCGGCACGGTGAGCCGGGGCCGTGCGCAGGGGCTAGACGCCGAGGATCACTTGCGCCGTCACGACGCCTATCCCTACCTGCTCGCCACCCATGACCTGCTGCGTACCGGCCCCACGCAGACCAACGTGAACGACCTGATCCTGATCTTCGTCGGCACGCCCCCTGTGAGGATGTGACGCCACACACTCGCCGACCAGGGATGAAGAGCCAGGCGAAAAATAACGTCTATGCACCCCATGCATAAAAAACGGTGACCGGCATCGAAATACCGGTCACCGTTTTTGCGTGTGGGTTCGCTAGTTCTGCACGACAATCGCCACGTCACAAGGAGGCGGAAAATTGCCGGTCTGGTCGACCACCGTCAGGCGAATGGTGTAGTCGCCGTTGGGCAGCACACCCGTATCCAGGTTGCCCAACAGCCCGCCGATCACCTGGCTGTTGCTACCATCGAAATAGACATAGCCTCCCGCAGCCCATGCGCCCGGCGCATATTCCAGTTTGTAATACTGGAAGGATTCGTGTTGGGCTGTGCCGGACACGCCGACGATCCCGCTGACCACCTGCCCTGCGCCCGGCCCGCTGATCACAGCCCGGCCATCGGAGCAAGCAGCAGCGGCCACCGGTGGAGGCGGCTCCGGCGTGGGCGCTTCAGTCGGCAGCGGTTCAGGCGTGGGTGTGGGAGGCTCCGGTGTGGGTGTAGGCGGTTCAGGGGTTGGCGTAGGCGCTTCCGGCGTGGCGACCGGCGCCCCCTCAACCGGGGCCGTGTCAGCAGGGGCAGTGTCCGCCGCGGCAGCCGCCGCATCGGGTGTGTTGGTTGGGATCAGGGCAGCCAGGGGGTCATTGGCGGCGGGCGGCTCAACCGCGGGCGGTTCATCTCCTGTAGCGGCAGGCGGATCGCTCGCAGGCGGTTCGACAGGCGGAGCCACTTCTTCACTCCCCGCATCCTGCGCACCGCTGCCCAGGGCAATCATGTCAGGAGTGGCAACCGGAAGCGTCTCAGTCATGCCCGCGGCATCGGTCAATGCGGGGTCAGCCGCCGCATCACCCGCCTCCCCCTGGCCGGTGACATTCTGCTCGTTGACCACCCCCAGATCTTCCCCAGGGTTGATCACGATCTCGCCAGCGTCACGTTCAGGCCGGTCGAAGAGGGATGCCACGCGCGTCTGGGATCCGGCCAACATCTCGACCATCGGCACGCCAAACGCATTGATCCCCCACCACCCTAACCCGACCAGCACCGCAAGAGCGACAATCGCCAAAATCGGCGTCAGCCGGATCTCGCTCTGCTCGATGTCGTCGGTCTCATCCTTCAGATCGACTTCTTTTGGCCGGTAGTCTACATCCCGTTCAGGGGGCAGCGGCGCACCGGCGCTGGTCGTCGCGAGCGCGGCGTTCAGGTTAGAATCCGTCACCGCACGCCGACGCTCCATCACTTCACTGGGGTCCAGCCCCAAATAATCGGCATAGTTGCGCAAAAAGCCCCGGCCCACCACTTCGCCAGGGAGCAGATACCATTCATCTGCCTCCAGCGCCGACAGATACTTCTGGCGGATACGCGTGGCAACCTCTACTTCGGCCAGGGTCACGCCCATCGCTTCACGCCGCTCGCGCAGATATGCGCCTAATGCCTGCATCGCAGGCGCACCACTCCGCCCAGATGGGCTGAACTCAGGGTATTGGGGGTCTTGCCTGGAAGACTTTCGAGAAATGCTATTCACCATGTATGCATTATCGCGTGGTTGTATGCGCCAAAGGCTGGCGACGCGTGAAGCGACCCGTTATGTAGCGTGTGCATACGCCCCATCCCGCCGATGAAGCATCCGGCACGGAGCCTGCACGCCATAAAACAGTCTAGCCTGCGCCCCAACCTTTGTCAATTTTGTAACGCGAACCGACAGGTCTATCTGCACGGGTCACACTAAACAGAATACGGCGAAAATCCATCAAACGCAACGTGCTGAACAGGCAGCGCCAGGTCTTTCATGACAGCTTATGGCTGGTCAGGGTGCTACGACAAGTTGACACCACCCTGGCCGCGGCTACAATGAGGGGACGCAATGATTCCATCACCCAGCGAGATCACCTGTGCGCCATTCGCTTGTCCATCGTTTACAACGTCTTTTTGCCATCATCAGTTTCGCCGCCTTCTTCGCCATTGCCTTGATTGCGGCTCGCACCTTTGGCCTGGAACTGGCCTGGCCTCCGGTGCCCGGCACGCAAAGCCTGGTGCAGCCAGACGCCAGCCGCCAGGTCGTGCTGATCAGCGGCCATGCGGGGCATGATTCCGGGGCCGTGTGCAGCGATGACGGCGGCAATATCCTGCTTACCGAAGCAGAAGTCAACGCCCGCGTCAGCGAGCGAGCAGCCCGGTTTCTGCGCACTGCCGGGGCTAATGCTGTGGTGTTTGATGAATATGACCCCCGGCTGGATAACCTGGAAGCCGCGCTGCTCCTGAGCATCCACGCCGATAGTTGCATCGATGCCAGCGGCTATAAAGCCGCCTACTACGCCTATAGCGCCATCCCCGATGTGGAGCAGCGCATCCTGGACTGTATCGACCAGCACTATGCAGACGCCACCGGGTTGCCTCCCCACCCCGACACCGTAACGCACAACATGACCGAGTATCACGCCTTCCGCCGCGTGGCCGCGCAGACGCCTGCGGCTATCCTGGAACTCGGCTTTTTGGGCGGCGACCAGGAGTTGCTCACCAGCGATGCAAATCTCGCCGCGCGCGGCGTCGCCGACAGCGTCCTCTGCTTTCTGCGCAGCGGCCCCACCCGCACGCCCACCGAAGATACACCTGCCCAAGGAATGGGCACACAAGAACCGGAACCCCAGCCATGACCATTCAACCCAGCCTGCACCCCCTGGATCGTGACGACCCTCATGCAGTCAGCGCCGCTACCGCCATCTGGAACGCAGCCTGCGGCGAGGAGTTGTCGATCTCCGAACGCATGATGCGCTTTAACCTCTACCCCGCCACCGGCGGGCGCACCGCAGCACGGCTGGCCGTCCACGATGGCGAGCCGGTAGGCTTCGCCGTCGCTACCACCCTCCCCGATGAACCATCGGTCGCGGCCAAAGAATTAGGATGGATTGAGGCGTTGGCCGTTCGCCCGGATGCCCAACGCCAGGGGATAGGGACGGAACTGCTGTCGTGGGCCGAGGAATGGCTGCACAGCCAGGGATGCCAGGCGGCAGCATTGGGCGCGGGGCTGCGCTACTTTGTCCCCGGCGTACCGGTCGAACTGGAGACCGCGCCCTTTTTTGCCCAGCGCGGCTATCTCGGTGACGCGCTCGACGCGCCCGCCAACGAACAGACCTGGGATGTCGCCGCCGATCTATCCCGCTACAGCCCCCCGCCCAGTGTCCGAGAGGTCAATGCCGCGGTGCGCCCGGCCCAACCGCGCGATGAAGACGCCATCCTCACCTTTTTCTACCGCGAGTTCCCAGGCCGCTGGCGCTATGAGTTCCAGGAACATCTGCGCGCTGGGGGGCGCATCTCGGACTATATGGTGTTGTGGACGGAACGCGGCGTGGATGGCTGCTGCGTCCTGACTTTTGAGGATTCGGTGCGGCCTATCGACCGCTATTTCCCATACCGCCTGCCGCGGCCCTGGGGCCAACTCGGCGCGATCGGGATCAGCGCCGACCGCCGCGGCCAGGGGTTGGGCGCACTGCTCCTGGATGCCGGGCTGCGGCGGCTGCACGACAACGGCGTCAACGGCTGCGTCATCGACTGGACGAGCCTGGTCGACTTCTATGCCAAGTTTGGGTTCACCCCCTACCGCCGCTATCTGCAACTGCACAAACCGCTATAAGGGTTCGATCGTACCGGTTTGCGGGGTTCTGCGTCTTATTGTTAAGAACGGCAGCGCGGACGTTCTCCGCTGCCCGTCCGGTTCAACAATTTTGTTGGCAAAGCGGCTCCTGTTGTCCAACGGAAACCGTTAAGCCCATCCAAACTACGCATTCCCCCTGTAGGCAGACTGGTTATGCAACTGGCAATGCAATTTACGGAACTCGATCATCTACTGAACGCCGCTGTACCCACCGTGGCCCCTGCGGTCGTGTGCCGGGTCGAGCAGGCAGGCAAGGTCCTCTTTGAGCGCGGCTATGGCTGGATCAACCCGATGCTCAAACGCCAGCCTGTAGAGCCGAACACGCTCTTTGATCTGGCCTCACTGACCAAACTCTTTACCACCACGGCCTGTTTGCGCATGTGGGAGGCAGGGCTGCTTGACCTTGACCAGCCGGTGTCTGCGCTTGTGCCGGGGTTCAGCGGGGTGCGCCATGTAGGCGATGTGGAAGACCCGATCACCAAACAACCCGCGCCGCCGCCAGCGGCCTGGCAGGGATACACCTCCCCCATCGACCTCAGCGCCGTCACCCTGCGCCATCTCTTGACCCACACCTCCGGCCTGCCTGCCTGGCGAAGCCTGTACCGCGCTGCCGGGCCTGCCCCGGATCGGCCCACCAGCCTGCACCGCGCCGAACTGCTGCGCCGCCAGATGGCTGGGGTCAACGCCATTCTGCAAACCGACCTGGCCTATCCGCCTGGTGAAAGCTACCTCTACAGCGACCTGGGGCTGATCCTCCTGGGCCATGCCCTCACCCGCTCCACCGGAGATGTGACCCTGGCCGACACAGTTCAAAACTGGGTGACCGGCCCGCTACGGCTGGAGGCGCACTTCACCCCGTCCTGTCTGCTGGTCGACCGCATCGCGCCCACCGAATTTTGCCCCTGGCGGCAGCGCCGTCTGCATGGCGAAGTGCATGACGAAAACGCCGCCGGGTTGGGCGGTATCGCTGGTCATGCCGGGCTGTTTGGAACCGCCGCCGACCTCTGCGCCCTGGGCAATCTCTATCTGTCGGGCGGCGGGCGGCTGCTGTCGCGGCGGATCGTGGACGAGAGCATCTCCGTGCAAATGGAGATTGCAGAAGCGGGCGCGCCGCTGCACGCCGAACGTGTCCCAGCCGGGCACACAGGCGGCACACTCACCCTGGCCCCGGTCATCCGTCGCGGGCTGGGCTGGATGCTGCGCAGCGACCCCGACCCGTCCTGCAGCACCGAGTTCGGCCCGCGCAGTTTCGGGCATACCGGCTTCACCGGCACATCACTCTGGTGCGACCCCGACCGTGAACTGGTGGTTGCGCTGCTCACCAACCGCGTCTATCATGGACGTAACCCGGAGCCGATCACCCGGCTGCGGCCCGCGGTTCATGCGGCGGTCGTTGCCGGGCTGCGCCGTTGAGCCGCCAACTGACCATCGTCAACTGA
>CAZYQJ010000029.1:0-17529 GCA_964649925.1 uncultured Litorilinea sp. | reverse complement strand
TCGCATCCCGGTCGTCTTTGACTTTCAGGGCAGTTTGACCGAGGAGATGATCGACCATCATTTTCTCGACCGGGAAAGCGTCTTTTACGGGCCTTTGCGCCGTCTGGAACGGTGGATTGACCGCACGCCGCCGGTGGTCTTGACCAGTTCAGCCCACGCCGAACGGATCCTGGTCGATCAGTTTGGCTGCCCTCCAGCCCATATCCGCGTTCTGCCCGACTGTGTCAACGGCGATACGTTTCGCCCGGCGGCGACCTATGCGCCGGAGGAGTTGATGGCGCTGCGCCGCCAACTGAGGATACCGGATGGGCACAAGTTGATCGTCTATCTAGGCCTGTTGGCCGAATACCAGGGCACGGGGCTGCTGCTCCAGGCGATGCAACGTATCCTGGCCAAACACCCCGACGTATACCTGTTGCTCATGGGGTTCCCCGGCGTTGAAATCTACCACCGCCAAGCCGAGGCCCTGGGCATCCGCCATGCGATCACATTTACGGGGCGCGTGCCTTACCCGGATGCCCCGCGCTATCTGGCATTGGGCGATGTGGCAGCAGCGCCGAAGCTCAGTTTGACCGAAGGCGCGGGCAAGCTACTCAACTATATGGCCGTCGGGCTGCCCACGGTGGCCTTTGATACGCCGGTTGCGCGCGAATATTTAGGACAGGATGGGCTGCTGGCCGAACGCGGCGATGTAGAAAGCCTGGCCCAGCAGTTGACGGCTGCGTTATTCCCCTCTGATCAGAATGCAGGTGCGATCCAGGAACTGGGGCAACGCTTGCGCCAGCGCACGCTGCAGCACTTCAGTTGGGAAGCCGCCGGGCAGATGATGATCGAAACCTATGACGAGTTGTTGGGCCGCCGGGCCCGCCGTTCGGTGCCTGAATCCACGCCGGTATCGCGCTGAACTGTCCGTGGTCTATCTGGTGTTCCTCACACGGTTGCCGGGAACTGACCAAGGAGGCGAAACCCTATGTCATTGCAACACCATCTGTTCTTGCACCACCGTTCCAGATCCCCCCGCTGTTCTGTGATCAAGCCGTCCCGGTTCACGTATGGAACTCGACTGCTGATCGTCGGATTGTGCGTTTTAGCGATGATTGCTGTCCAGTTTGGGGCGGCTGTGCCTGTCGCCCGTGCCGAATCCACCGCGATCCAGCGTGGGATGTCTGTGGAATATGCCATTTCGGTTGGCCCGCCCTATGGGGTTCCCGTTGGCCCGCTCAACCTGGCAGCCGAAGCGCCAGGGGTCATCTGGTTCACCGCGCCCCAAACCGGCAGCCCGGATATCGCCGGTGGTATCGGTGTGCTGACCCGTACCGTATCCTCGGATACCCCTGTCATCAGCTACCGGGTGGAGTTCCTCGGGTTGCCGCATGGCAGCGAACCCTATGACCTGGTCGTCGGTGATGGAGCCGTCTGGTTTACGCTGCGCGGCACAGGGCAGATCGGACGGGTAGACACGGACACAAAAGAGATAACGCTCTATGACATCCCCACAGCCAACAGCCAGCCGACGGGGATCGATATCGCACCGGACGGGCAGGTCTGGTTTGCCGAGAGCATAGGCCAGATCGGCAAGTTTGACCCCACCAGCGAGACCTTTACCGAGTACCCCTTCCCGCCTGGACGCTTTAGCGCGCCGCGTGTGGAGCAGCTACGCGTCCAGAACGTGCGCAACATCTGGTTCACGCTGCCCGATGCCGATATGTTGGGCAACTACAACTCGGTGACCGGAGAGTTCTTTGCCGTGCCGACAGGTGAACGCACCCCCACCGGCTTGACCCTCGACAGCGCGGGCAGACCCTGGGTCACAGCCGCGGGGACTGGCAAGGTAGGCCGCTATGCGCCTGGCACAGTGACCCAGTGGGGTTGGTTCAACGCGCCCACCCCCGATAGCGCATTGGCAGGCATCGCCACTTTTGACACGCCGGAAGGGCGTGAAGTATGGTTTGCGGAATCAAATACCGAAGCGGGATCAAACACCGGGTCAGTGGGTCGCCTGCTCACAACGGGCTACCGGCTGGACTTCCAGGAGGCGCTGCCGCTGAGTATGAACCAAGCAAGCCGCCCCTGGGGCGTCGTCGTGGATGATGACCAGCGTGTCTGGATTGCCGACACAGAGCGCCGCGTCATCTACGAGACGGGTGTGCCGCTGAAGGTATATTTCCCCCAAATCGGTAAACCGTAGACGGACAGTGGAATAACTCACTACATCTGTTTGCGAATCGGTGAGTTTTGGATCGACATTTCATTGAGGAATTGCGACGCATGAAGATGAAATCGTATCGCAGCAAACGTTTTGCACGTCAGTATTTATGTCACCTTAAAGGGTTGATCGTTGCTCTTTTGCTGTTGGCCGTGGCGTTGCCAGGAACAGTGACTGCCGCACCGCAAGCCCAGGGGGCAGGCTATCTGCCGCTTACGGCCAAGAACGCGTGTCATGACACACGCACGCCGACGGTCTTTGGCGTACAGGTCTACGGGACGTTGGATCGCAGGTCGCCCTACTTCCCGTCCCTGCAAAACAGCGGGACATCTTGGGTACGTATACCGGTGGACTGGCATCAGATTGAACCGACGAATACGACGCCTGAAAACTACAAGTGGGGTGTAGCGGATGCGGTGCTGCGTGTGGCCCGCGACAGTTGCGTCAACGTGATCGCCACCATCGAAGCCGCACCGGAATGGGCACAGGCGATTCCAGGGGCATCGCGCGGCCCCATCAAGACCAACCAGATGGCAGAATTCGTTCAGTTCGTGCAGGCGCTAGCGGAACGCTACGATGGCGACGGCATTGCCGATTCGCCGGAAGGGATTGTGGTCAACTATTGGGAGTTGTACAACGAACCGGACCTGGGACCCAATCCCGACGGCGCGGGCGCGCCGCGTTGGGGAGAACATGGCGACCAGTATGCGGCGATGTTGAAGGCAGTCTACACACCCATCAAAACGGCCAACCCCAATGCCACTGTGGTCATGGGCGGCATCGCCTATGACAACTTCCAGCGAAATAACGGCGATTTTGTCGAAAGCTTTCTGGACGACGTGCTGGACAACGGCGGCGGCCAGTATTTCGACGTCATGAACTTCCACTATTATCCAGCGTTTAAGGATGATTGGGTGAACGGCGATCAGCGCGGGCTGCCCGCCAAGATCGCCCACCTCCGTCAGAAACTGGCCGACAGGGGCCTGAACAAGCCGTTCGTCATCACCGAGGCCGGATGGCACAGCAACGCCAGTCACGATCAGTACCCCAGTTCGGATGAAGAACAGAGCCGCTACGTTGTGCAACTCTTTGCACAGAGCATTGCGTCGGATTTGCAGTTTATGATCTGGTGGTCGTTCCGGGACGACCTGGAGTACCAGTATCAGAACGGGTTGGTGACCCAGGCCGAGGGGGGGCAGCCGCCACAGGAAAAACCGTCCTATCGCGTTTTTCAGACGGCAGCCCGGCGGATGAGCAACGCCCAGTATGAGGGAATGCTCAGCGCCGCCGAAACCCAAGACGCCGACCTAGAAGTCTATCAGTTCACGGATGCCCTCAGCGGGAAGCGCATGTATGTGGCCTGGCTGAATCCGGAAGGAACAGATCAGAAGCGCCCGCTCAGCAGGCCCGGCAGTGCGGCGACCATCTACAGCAAGGAGAATGTGAACCTCGGCGTTGTGCATGATGGCGACGACGGCGCACAGGACGGGAGCGTGACTATCCATGTCGGCAGCAGCCCCGTCTATATTGTTGTGGACTAGATCAGCAGAAATTGTGAACGCGGTCGAGATTCAGGGCAATCGCTGTGCCGCTCTGAATCTCCAATGGATGTAAGTAGAAGGTAGGAGACCGAAATTTGAAGGGGTTATTTCAACTACGGCGCTGGGTTTGGCCAGTAGCCTTGATCGTGGCGCTGATCTTGAGCGGGAATGCCGCTGCGCTACATGCTTCCGCTGCGCCACGGTCTATCCTCACGTTAGAGAATGGGTGGCAATATCTGCCGCTTGTGCGTAGCGGGCAAGCCCCGCTGTGTCGCTTTGGCGTCAACGGTGCGCTTCGATCCTACCCCGTCGAACCCCTGCGGATCGGCTGGTATGTGGACTATCAGGCGACGCGCAACGCCCCAACCCCAGGCGCCATCGACTATTATCCGATGATCCGGCTGGAGCAGATTGGCGATACATACAGCTATTCAATCTACACCACCCGCGCCGAGACAACCGACGCCGACCTGGCTGCTGTCATCGACGCTCACCCCGGCGCTTATTGGTTTATCGGCAACGAGCCGGACCGTATCCAGTATCAGGACGACCTGGAGCCGGAGGTCTATGCGCAAGCATATCATGACCTCTACCTGCGGATTAAGGAACAAGACCCAACCGCCAGGATCGTGGCGGGAACCATCGTCCAGCCCACGCCTGTACGGCTGGACTATCTGGATCGCGTGCTGGCGGCCTATCACCAGCAGTACGGCGAGCGGATGCCGGTCGATGTGTGGTCGTTCCACAACTTTATCCTCAACGAAGCCAGTTGCGCTCACTACTCGAAGCTCTATCCCGACCGGCCCGACCTGGTAGATTCGATGTGCTGGGGGGCCGATATCCCGCCAGGGATTGACGACGTGGTGGACGGCATGCGGGTGGATGTGCAGGACAACGACAACATCGAGTTGTTCAAGCAGCAGGTAATCTCTTTCCGCCGCTGGATGGCCGACCGGGGCTATCAGAACACACCGGTCTTTCTCTCGGAATTCGGCGTGCTGATGCCATCCGGGTTGTTCAGGCCCGACTTCACGGTGGCGCGCGTGAACGCCTTTATGGATGCCTCGTTCGATTTTCTACTCAGTGCCACCGACCCGGAGATCGGCTTTCCCGCCGATGGAAACCGGCTGGTGCAGCGCTTCTCCTGGTATAGCATGGACGATAAGGTCGACCATAACGGCTATCTGTTCGACTTCGACCAGCCTGCTGCCCAGAGCCGGACTGCCTTTGGGACGAACTTCGCCAACTACACCAGCGCCCTGTCCGAAGAAGTCGACTTCTATCCGGTACGGCTGGAGATGACCGGGGTTCCCCCGCTGGCAAGCCGCGGGGCGACCACCATCACGATGAAGGCAGTAATTGCCAACAGCGGCAATCTGGCCGTTCCAACCCAGGCGACCGTGCGTTTCTACAACGGCGACCCGGCGAACGGGGGAAAACCCATTGGCGAACCGGCAACCGTCGAGATGGTGGGCTGCGGCGAGCAGCAGGCTGTCACGCTGGAATGGCCCAACGTGAGCCCCGGCACCTATGATGTCTTTGTCGTCGTGGATGATGACGAGACGGTGCAGGAGACCGACGAGACCAACAACGCACGCAGCACGACAGTGCGCTTTGCAGCGCGACGGCTTCAGGTGCCATTGGTGTTTTACCCGCTCAATTTGCCCTGATCATCGCGCCTGACAGGTGTGTAACAAGTAGGGCTGCTGCCGGTGGAAGGTGATTCTAGCAGGGCGAACAGGTCAAAGCCGCTGTTCGAGCCAAGCCTTCCACCGGTGCAGCCAGGGTGCACGATCCGGCCCCGGCAGCAGGCTGCTGAACGCACGCCATGTCCATTGAGCCCCCCGGCGCATGGGGAAGCGCAGCCGGGGCGCGATGCTATAGGTGCGGTGGCGCGCGGCGCGAAAACGCGCCCATTGCTGCTCGAACCGTTCGCAGGCATGGGCATACAGTTCCTGATCGTACGTCGTAAGCGCCCTGATCTGCTCCAGGAATTCTAGCGACTCTTGCATGTGATAGCGGTAGAGATCGACATTGGAGTTTGTGGGGCCGAGATTGGCGCGCGGCAGGCGGGCAGGCTTGGGCACGCCGAGCAAACCGCAGCTCATCTCGACGGACTCGTCAAAGCGTTCGGTGATGCCGACGACAGCCATCTCGTCCAGCCTCTGGTGCGCCGCCTCGGTCACCTGCGCCATATCGACCTCGCCCATCCCCACGGGCACAAGATGGCGTTGCAGCGGCTGGTGGTGTGATGCCTGGCCTGCCGCTGCAGGCTTTAAGAAGGGCCGCCAGTCGTAGAGAATCCCCAATTCGCGCGCTTGCACATCACAGACAATGGTTGCCAACTCCGGGGTGTCCCGCCAGGTGATCGGGTCGCCTTGTACGAGTGGGCGCAGACGCCGGAGGGTTGGCTCGTCCAGGTAGTCACGCCCGACCCGAATATTGTTCTGGTGATAGTAGTAATGGGAAGCGGCGCGCTCGATCGGATCACGCAGCATGGTGATGAGGTGCAAATCCGTGCGCCCGACCAACTCGTAAAGGCCAACGCCAAAATGGCATAGATAGCAGCGATAGTGTGGCATCTGGGCCAGTGTCGTGCGGTTTAGCGCCTGCGTGTGGTGCAGCGACAGGATGTCGCTGGGTGCATAGACCGACTCGAACAGCAGGCGCAAACTGAGACCTGCTGTCTTAGGCAGATGCAGGAAATAGACAGGGGGCGCTTCAAGCCGGATATGGATGGGGAGCAAAGCGACTTCCTCAGCAGGTCAGAACGTACAAGATCATTCTCACCGGTTGACGGTCCAGTACGCTTGATTCCGGGCTTTTGGCTGTCTTAGCGCCGAGGCAGCCGGTGCAGATTGTAACGCACCCACCTGCCCTTGGCAATGGCCGCGGCTTTCGACGGCGCTGATAGCTTCCAGCCCGAAATCTTTACAACCCCTGGCAACTTTGGTATGCTCAAAACGGCATGAGCCAGGACAACCGGTTCGTGCCGCTGTCTCTATCTTGCGCCTTCTGTCTGTGTTTCGCCGCCCAAAGCGGCGTCAGGAACTAGGGCTATCCTTGGATCTTGTCTCTGCGCCACGCCGCACGACCCAACGTCCTGCCGGACGAGTTCGAAGCGGGACGCGCCTGATCGCCCACGTCCGCGAGTTGTGGCGGTATCGTGAACTTGTCCGCAACCTGGTCGTCAGCGAACTCAAGGCCCGCTATAAAAACAGCGTGTTGGGGTTTGTCTGGAGCCTGTTGAACCCGCTGGCGATGATGCTGGTCTTTACGGTTGTCTTTGGCGTATTGTGGCCCAACCGGCAGGTAGACAACTATCCGATCTTTTTGTTGTGCGGCCTGCTGCCGTGGAACTACTTCTCCAACAGCGTCACCAGCAGCATCACCAGCATCGTGGATCACGGCAACCTGATCAAAAAGGTCTACTTCCCGCGCGAGGTGCTGCCCGTTGCCACTGTGCTGGCGCAGTTGGTCAACTTCCTGCTCGCCTTCCTGGTGTTGTTTGTTGCGCTGCTGGTCTTTCGGGCCAACTTTAGCCCCTGGCTGTGGACCCTCCCGCTGATCATCCTGATCCAGACCTGTTTCACGGTAGGCATCGGCCTGATCCTCAGCACGCTGCACGTCTTTTACCGCGATACGCGCATGGTGATGGAAGTGGTGATGTTGGCCTGGTTTTTCCTCACCCCGATCTTTTATTCGGTGCAGCAGCTTCCCGCCGCCTATACCGTGCTGGGGGTGGAACTGGATGTGCGGCGCATCGCCTATATCCTCAACCCCATGGCCTCGTTGATCAACGTCTATCGCGACCTGCTCTATAACGGCTATCGCACCGACCCCGACTTGTTTATCCGCACGACGCTGACCGCGCTGATCGTGCTGGTGGCCGGGTATTGGTTCTTTGTGCGCTACAGTGACCGCTTTGGTGAGGAAGTATGAGCGTCCTGCGTCTGCCCACCCCGGTCCCCGGCGCGCCGCTGGTCGAGATGCACCAGGTCTCGCGGCGTTTTGAAAAACGGCTGGAGCGCGGACGGTCGCTGCAAGAGGCGTTTATCCGGCTCTTCCAGCGGCGCAAGGACACAGGGGAGGCATTTTGGCCGGTGCGTGATCTGTCGCTGACCGTCCACGCCGGGGACTGTGTCGGCGTCATCGGCCCCAACGGTTCCGGCAAAAGCACCCTGCTCAAACTTATCACCGGCATCCTGCCGCCCACATCGGGCGATCTGGCGGTGCGCGGGCGTGTCTCCTCTCTGCTAGAACTGGGCGCGGGCTTTCATCCTGACCTGACAGGGCGGGAGAATATCTACCTCAACGGGTCGATCTACGGCCTGAGCCGCGCCGAGATGAACCGGCGGCTGGACAGCATCATCGCCTATGCCGGGCTGGGCGATTTTATCGATACGCCGGTCAAGCACTATTCGTCGGGCATGTATGTGCGCCTGGGCTTTGCCGTGGCGATCCACACCGACCCTGACCTGCTCTTGGTAGACGAAGTGCTGGCGGTAGGCGATGCAGCCTTCCAGACCAGGTGCATGGAAAGCATCTACCGTTTTCGCCGCAAAGGGGGCACGCTGCTGCTGGTTTCCCACGACCTGGGCACAATCCAAACGCTCTGCACGCGCGCCTTGTGGATCGAGGATGGGCGGGTGCACGCCGAAGGGTCTCCCCAAGAGGTGATTATGGCCTATAAGCAGCACCTGGCCGCCCAAGAGGACGTGCAAGACCAGGGTATACAGGCGGACGAAGGGCAGCGTTGGGGAACCGGAGAGATACAGATCACCCGCGTTGAACTGTGTGACGCCAGCGGCACGCCGCGCACGTCCTTTGTCACGGGGGACGAATTGGTGATCCGGCTGCACTACCGCTGCGCCGGGCGCGTCGATCATCCAGTCTTTGGGCTGGCGTTCAACCATCAAAACGGCGCGCATCTCTTCGGCCCGAACACGCAGTTCGGCGCGCTCGACATCCCCTTTGTCGAAGGCGAGGGGGTCATCAGCTACCGGGTTCCCGACCTGCCGCTGCTCGAAGGGCTGTATACGCTGTCAGTGGCGGTGGTCAACCAGGAAGACACCGCGACGTTCGATTACCATGACCGGCTATACCCGCTGCGCGTCGTCTACAGCCCAGCAAAGGCAGGCTATGGGATGGTGCGGCTGCATGGAAGCTGGCATCAAGAGACGGCGGACGGCATGGCCCCGACTCGCGCCGACAGGGCGCACCCCGAACTCGCCACGTCACCACTCACGGATTCACCGGTCATCAAGGGGTAGCACGCTGTGATCGCCGACAACCTGGCCGGGCTGGATTACGACTTCCTGCGCTATATCGACGTTTCGCCCGCAGGCCAACGCCGGATTCAGCAGTTCTATCTGCCATTGTTCGCGGGGTGCCGCCAGGTGGTCGATCTGGGCTGTGGCGACGGCGATTTTGTGGCGCTGCTGTTGGAACAGGGCATTGACGCCGTAGGGGTGGATGCCGACGACAAGGTAGCCGCCGCGGCCCAGGCGCAGGGGCTACCACTCATTCACCAGAACGTCTTTGATTACCTGGCCGCCGCGCCCGATGAGAGCGTGGATGGCATCTTTTGCGCCCATCTGGTGGAGCATCTGCCCTATCCGCAGGTGATGACGCTGATCCAGCAGGCGCAGCGCATCTTGCGCCCGGGCGGGCGGATTGTTCTGGCAACCCCCGATGCGCGCACGATCTTCTCGCATCTGGAGATGTTCTATCTTCACTTCGGCCATGTGAGTTTCTATCACCCCCGGCTGCTCTGCTTCCTGCTGGAACATGCGGGCTTTGGCCCGGCAGAGATGGGGGTAAACCCGGAAACCGCATCGCCCATGCTGCCCCACGTTCAAGCGTTGGCGGCGCGGCCCCCGCATTACACGACAGACCGCGGGTCACGGCTGCCCTATCGGCGCGAGGTTCCGCCTCAGGGGGGATCGCTGCTGCACCGCCTCAGCTACCGGATCAAACACGCCTTGGCGGGCTGGCTGGTGCTGCCCTTCACCGACAGCCTGGCCGCGTCCATCCATGAACGAATGGGCGACCTGGACCGCGATGTGCAGTCGCTAGCCCAATCGATCCAGTCGATCAACGGCCCGTTTGAATGTTACGCCACTGCCATCAAACCGGACGCACCGCAGCCCAGGAACCCGCACCCATGAGCCGGACACCGTCCCTGCTCATCATCAGCCATGATGTAGTTGGGGCACAGATGGCCGGTCCCGGTATCCGTGCCGTGCAACTGGCGCGCGTGCTGGCGCGGCATCTGCCTGTGACGCTGGCTGCCCCAGGACAAACACCGCCCGACCTGGGGCCGGTGGACTTTGCCCTGGTAGGCTATGACCCCACGCGCTGGGAAACGCTTGCCCCGCTGGCGGCGCAGCACACAGTCTGCCTGGCCGCGGGCGATCTGGTGGGCCGCTTCCCTGCGCTGGGCGACGGTCCCGCCGCGCTGGTGGTGGACGGCTATGACCCGGTGCTGGCCGAATGGCTGGCGGTTCACCACCATCGGCCGCTCGACACGCAGCGCCCCCTCTGGCAGGATCGGTTGGCGCATCACGCCGCGCAGTTCCGGCTGGGCGACTTCTACATCTGCGCCAGCGAACGCCAGCGTGATTGGTGGATCGGCCAGTTGGAGGCGCATGGCCGCATCAACCCCGCTACCTATGCCCAAGACCCGTCGCTGCGCTGCCTGATCGACGTGGTTCCCTATGGCCTGCCCGACACGCCCCCGCCGACCTGTCACGACGGATTGCAGCGGGTGATCAAAGGGGTGTGGGACGGCATCGCGGCCACGGATCGCATCATCCTGTGGGGGGGCGGGCTGTGGCCCTGGCTCGATCCACTGACCGCGATCCGCGCCATGGCGCAGGTGGCGACGCAAGAACCTGCGGCCAGGCTCGTCTTTCCGGGCACGCGCCATCCCAACCCAACGATGGCGGAGATGCCTTCGCATCACGCCGCGGCCCATGCCCTGGCCGCCGAGTTGGGGCTGTTGGGGCGGCATGTCTTTTTTGGCGATTGGGTGGCCTATGCCGATTGGCCGCGCGTGCTGGCGGAGAGCGATGTAGCGTTGACGCTGCACCTGGACACGGTTGAAACGCGGCTGGCCTTTCGCAGCCGTGTGCTGGACTATCTCTGGGCCGGGCTGCCCGTGGCCGCCAGTGCGGGCGATGCCACCAGCGACCTGGTCGCGGCCTATGGCGCAGGAGAGGTGGTCCCGGTGCAGGATGTGGAGGGGGTGGCGGCGGCCTTATTGCGCCTGCTGGCCGAACCGCGCGCGGCCCGCGCCGGGGCATTTGAACGGGCGCGCCGTGAGTTGACCTGGGCGCGCGCCGCCGCGCCGCTGGTGGCGTTCTGCCAGGCGTCCCACCGCGCCCCCGACCGTCAAGGCTGGCTTGCGCCGCAGCCCGCCGAATTGAAACAGGCCCTGGCCCAGGCACAGGCCGACGCCGCCCACTGGCGCGACCTGGCTCAACGCTATGCCCAGGGCCGCATCATGCGCGCCCTGGCCCGGATGGACCGGCTGGCGCGCCGCATCGGGGTGAAAGCATGAACCTGCGGCGGGCGCAGGCAGTGCTGCGCTGTTGGAGTGCATGGCATTGGGGCGACGTGTTGATCCCGCTGATCGCCACACGGCTGGCGTTGTTGATGACGGGCCGGATCGCGATCTACTTCCCCATCTTCGAAGGATACCCCATCGCCGAGGTGCGTACCCGCGGTTGGAACTTCACTACACACCGGCTGCTGGATATTTGGGGCCGTTGGGACAGCAACTGGTATATGGACGTGGCGCTAAACGGGTACGCGCTGCGCGGTGACTTGACCGAAGTGCAGAGCAATGTCAGTTTCTTTCCCGTCTATCCGTACCTGGTGCGTGCTGGTCTCTGGCTCATCCCCGACGTCTGGCAGACGCGCGGGGTCATCTTGCTGGTGGGGTTGGTGATCAGCAACGTGATGCTGCTGGCCGCGCTGGTGCTGCTCTACCGGCTGTTAATGGAGATATACGGCGACCGCGGGCTGGCCCAGCGCACGGTGCTGTATACGCTGCTCTACCCGGCGGCCTTTTTCCTGTCGGCCTTTTATACCGAATCCACCTTTCTCTTTTTTGCCGTCGCCACCTTTTATGCAGCGTGGCGGCGCGCCTGGGGATGGGCGGCGCTGGCCGCCGGGCTGACAGCGGTGACGCGGCCATTGGGCATCCTCATCCTGATCCCGCTCGGCTGGATGTATCTGGAAGCGGCAGGCTGGCGGCTGCGTGGCCTGCGCGCCGATGCGATCTGGCTGCTGCTGGCGCCGCTGGGGTTTGTGGCCCATCTCGCCAATCTCTACCGGGTCACAGGCGACTGGCTGGCCTTTGTACATGTGCAGCAGGCTTGGTTTCGCGGCGCAGCCTGGCCCTGGGAAACGCTGCTCGACCCGGTATATCCCAATGTCTTGATGACGCCTCTGGAACAAGTCCTAGTAGTCATGGTCTTGGTGGGCGGCGTGATGGCGCTGTTCCGGCTGCCCTCGGCGGCCTATGGCCTCTATACGCTGGCGATTGCAGTCCCGCCGCTGTTTACCGGCACGCTAACGTCGTCGGCACGCTATCATACCGCTCTGTTCCCGGTCATGATCCTGCTGGCTGCGGCGGGCCGACACCGCAGCCTGGACGCCATCATCCAGGCCTTGTTCTTTGCCGCCCAGATCGTGTTGATGATCGCCTGGAGCCAGTTTTACTGGGTCGCCTGAGCCGCGTATAGGGAGTTCGAGATGCCTACTGCCTCAGTCATTATCCCGGCCTGGAACGGCGCTGCCGACTTGCCTGCCTGTCTCGACGCGCTCCTGGCCCAGACGGGGGTAGACTATGAGATCATCGTCGTGGACAACGGGTCAAGCGACGGATCCGGCGATCTGGTGGCAGAGTGCTATCCGCAGGTGCGGCTGCTGCGCCAGGAGACCAACCTGGGCTTTAGCGGCGGCTGCAATGCGGGCATGAGACAGGCGCAGGGGGATGTAGTGGTGCTGCTCAACCAGGATACCGAGGTGCAGCCGCGCTGGCTGGCCGCGCTGGTGGATACGCTGGCCGCCGACCCTGCCATCGGCATCGCAGGCAGCAAGGCGATCTACCCCGACGGCACGATCCAGCACGCCGGAGGGCAGATCGACGCCCAGGGCAACGGCAGCCATCTCGGCTACCGCCAGCCCGACGACGGGTCGTTCGACCAGCGCGCCGACGTGGAGTATGTGACCGGGGCAAGCCTGGCGCTGCGCCGCGACGTGTACACAGCCATCGGCGGCTTTGACGAACGATTTGGCGCGGCCTACTGCGAGGATGTAGATTTGTGTCTGCGGGCACGCGCTGCGGGCTGGCGCGTGGTCTACGTGCCGGAATCGACGCTGATCCACAAGGAGGAGAGCCGTGCCGCCGCGCCCGGACACGCGGCCATGCTGCGCTATCAGCGCAACCGGCTGCGTCTGGTGGCCAAGCACTGGCCGCAGGCCCGGCTGGAGGATGAATTTTTGCCTGCCGAGCGCGCCTGGCTGGAAGGGATGGAACCCGGCGGCGAACAACTGATCGCCGCTGTCCATGAAGCCTATCTGCACCAGTTGTTGGGGCTGGATGAACTGGCGGCATGGCGGCAGCGTCTTTTGGGCGAAGCGCCTGCGGCCATCGCGACCCTGGCCCGCGTCCTGGCGACGCTCCATGCGGTCTATCCGCTCGGCGTGACCGGTATGGCTCAGGCTGAACCGCTGCCCGCCCTGACCGAAATGGCCGCGCTGGCGCAGATCCGCGCCCAGCCGTTTCGATCCGCCGTGCCGCTGGTGGGCCGCTGGATTGCCGCCTTCCGCCGCGCCTGGAACCGGGTCAGCACCGAATGGTATGTGCTGCCCATGATGCAGCAGCAGTCGCGCTTTAACCGCGCCGCGCTGGACGCGGTGCAGCAGGCCCAGGAGGCACGCCTGCACGATCAAGCGCGGCAGGCCGCGGTGATGGCCGAGTATCTGGCAGGCCAGGCACGCGAGATCGCGCGGCTCAGCGAGGAAGTGGCGGCGCTGCGGGCGCGGCTTGACTCACAACAACAGGAACGACCTTAGTGCGCGTTGTCTTTTTTACCCAGACCTTCACGCCCGACTACACCGGCGGCGCGGAAGTCTCACTCTACCATACTTGCCGCGGGCTTCAGGCGCGCGGGATGGACTGTATCATCCTAAACGTGAGCGCGCGCCGCGACCAGCGCGAGACCTTATGGCATGAGGTGGACGGCATCCCGGTGCGCCGCGTCGTCTTTCCGACCGGCTTGCCCAACCCCTATCTCGACCTGTTTGACCCGCGCGTCTATCGCATCGTGCGCCGCGAGTTGATCCGTCTCCAGCCCGACCTGTTTCACGTTCACAATGTGGCGTATGCATCGCTGGCCCCGCTGGTCGCGGCACGCGCCACACGCACGCCCACGGTGATGACCCTGCATGACCTGGGGCTGATCTGCCCCAACAACATGCGCTATCAAGAAGATGGAACCTACTGTGACCCGCGACGCTGGCCGGATGGCTGTGGCCGCTGTTACCGCCGCGGCATGTACTGGGGCGCAGCGCCCCAACGCCGCCGCTGGATGATGGCGCTGACGCGCAGCGTGGCGCGCTTTATCTCGCCCAGCCAGGCGTTGATCGACCGCCATGTCGAGGTGGGCTATGACCGTGCCCGTTTCCGGCTGGTGACCTATGGGCTGGCCGAACCGACTCCAGTCCCCCCGCAGCACCCCGGCGTCAAAGCCATCTGCGCCACGGCACACACGCGGCCCACGCTCGTCTTTGCCGGAGGCGGCGTGGAGATCAAAGGGGCCAGGGTGGTCTTGGCCGCGCTGCCCAAGATACTGGCGGCGCTGCCCGATCTGCAACTGGCTGTGGCTGGCATGGGCGACCCGGAGATCCTGCGCGGCTATGAGGCCTTTGGCGGTGCGGTGCGCAACCTGGGCAGCGTGCCCTTCGCCGACATGCGCGCCCTTTTTGGTGCGGCAGACCTCAGCCTGGTTCCCTCTGTGTGGCATGAAAACTCGCCGGTGGTGATCTATGAGAATTACCAGGTGGGCACGCCGGTGGTGGGGAGTGATTTGGGCGGCACGCCCGAACTGATCGATGAGGGGCGCACCGGCTATATCGTCGCGGCCGGATCGGCGGATGAACTGGCGGACAAGGTGATTCGCCACTTCCGGCGTCCTGCCTGGGATCGCCGCCGGATGCGCCAGGCGTGTGTGCAAAAGGCGCGCTGCGAACTGACCTATCGCATCCATCTCGACCAGACCCAGGCCGTCTATGCGGAGGTATTGGCGTAGCGATGCGCGTGCTGCATGTGACCCACCAGTACGCTCCGGCCATCGGCGGCTCGGAACGCTATATTACCGACCTCTCCGAGGAACTGGCGCGGCGCGGTCACCAGGTCGAGGTCTACACCAGCCGGGCGACGGACTACCACACCTGGGCCAATGTGCTGCCGCCGCAGGAGACGATCAACGGGGTGCAGGTGCGGCGTTTTGCAGCCCTGCCGCGGCGCGGCCACACCTGGCGTCTCCTGGATTGGGGGCTGCGCCACTACTGGCCGGGCCGGTCGCCGCTGATGGCTGCGCTCATCTACTACGGCAACGGGCCGATCTGCCCGGGGCTGTTCCGCGCCATCCTGCAGAACGCCCGCCGCTTTGACCTGGTGCATATCAACCAGCTTCACTACAGCCACGCGGCCACCGCGTACCTGGCGGCGCGGCTGGCGCGGCTGCCCATCGTCACCACGCCCCATCTGCACGCCGAACAGCGCGAGACCTATGACGTGGACTATCTGCTCGCAGTGCTGCGCGGCAGTCAGATCGTTCTGGCCGTGACCGAGGCCGAGCGCGCCTTTCTGTTGGCGCAGGGCTTTGCGTCGTCTGCGGTGGTCGCCGGGGGCAACGGGCTAAACCTGGCGGCCTTTCCTGCGCAGGATCGCGCCGCGGTGCGCGCCCGCCTGGGCCTGCCGCAAGATGCCTTTGTCGTCCTGTTTCTGGGGCGCAAGACCGCATACAAGGGGCTGGAGCCGAGCCTGCGCGCCTTTTTGCGCCTGCGCCAGAGCCACCCCAATGCCCTGTTCCTGGCTGTAGGGCCGGAGACCGCCCACTCACAGCGGCTTTGGCTGACCTATGGGGAGCAGCCCGGCGTGGTGGTGCGCGGCGCGGTGAGCGAGGAGGAACGGCTGGCCGCGCTCGCGGCATGTGACGTGCTGGCGCTCCCCTCTACGGGAGAGGCGTTTGGCATCGTTTATCTGGAAGCGTGGGCCTACGCCAAGCCGGTGATCGGCGCGCCGATCAGTGCTGTGGCCGCGCTGATCGATCCTGAACAGGACGGCTTTCTCATCCCGCCGGATCAGGTGCAGACCCTGGCGGCGCGGCTGGCCTGGCTGGCGGATCACCCCGATCAGGCGCGCTGCATGGGTGCAGCAGGCCAGGCCAAACTCCACCGGCGCTATACCACTGACCGGATTGCCGATATCGTCGAAGGGGCGTATGCGCGTGCGCTGCGTCACCACCGTACCCCACCCGCATTGAACAGCAGGAAGTAAAGCCATGCGTGTCAGTCTGATCAACCTCAACCTTATCGGCCAGGATGCCATCGGCCAATGCCTGCTCCACCAGCGGCGTTTCTTCCTGCGCCGCGGGGACGAAGTCCGCATCTACGTCCAGCACCCGCCTGAAGGGGTTCCCGACGAGGTGCGCCAGGAGGTGCGCGTGGTCAACCCGGTGGACTTGATCGCGCGGCACGACGATTATTTTCTCACCTCCGACCTCTATGTCTACCACTATCCGGGCCGCTACGAGTTGCTGGAGACGATGAAGGGGCTGGATCGGGGTGCGGTGATCTTCTACTATCACAACGTCACCCCTCCGACGCTGTGGGGCGCGAGCGTGGGTGCGGATGACCTGGCGCGCGGCCAGGCCGGGGTGAGCAAGTTGGCTCCGTATGCCGACCTGGTGGTGACGGTCAGCCCGTTCAACGCCGAAGAACTGGCGCGCGACCACGGCTGTGCGCCTGAAAGCATCCATGTGCTGCCGCTGGCTGTGCCGCTGGATGCGTTTCATCCCGGCCCTGCCGACCCGGCTTTGCTGCGCGCCTATGGGCTGGAGGGCAAACGCGTGATCCTCTTTGTAGGACGGCTGGCAGGCAACAAGCGCGTTGACCTGCTGGTGGAAGCGCTGGCGCAGGTGCAGCGCAGCGTCCCTAATGCGCGGCTGCTGGTGGTGGGCGATGATCGCAGCAACCCGGCCTTTGTAGAGGTGGCCGCGGGCATCCGCCGCCGCGCCGCCGAGTTGGGCGTGGCGGACGACGTGATCCTGGCGGGCCGCGTCGACGACCTACCGTCGCATTACCGGCTGGCCGATGTCTACGCCAGCGCCAGCCTGCACGAAGGCTTTGGCGTGCCGCTGATCGAGGCGATGGCGTGCGGTGTGCCGCTGGTGGTGAGCAACGCCACCGCGCACCCCTGGGTGGCCGGTGACGCTGCCCTACTCTGCGAGCCGGACAGTAGCGACGACCTGGCAGCGCACCTGGCGCGCCTGCTGACCGACGACACGCTCTATAGCGACCTGGTGCAGCGCGGGCTGGCGCGGGCGCGCGACTTTTCGCTGGAGCAGTTCAACGCAGGCTGGGCCAAGATCGTGAACGAGGCGACGGCATGGTTGGCGGATCGCCCCTACCGGACTCCGGCATCGGCGCGGCGCGGCCCGCCGCGCGGGGGTATCGATGATCAGGACTTGCCCCTGGCCGACG